>NZ_VPDX01000013.1:0-82108 GCF_013417475.1 Acinetobacter sp. YH12249
ACAGAGTCACCATGACCAGACAAGTAATGTTCAACAACTTTTAATTTGAATTCTTGAGAATATTTAGCCATTAAAAAGCACCCTTCAAATTAGACTAAGAGTGTCCAACTTTCGGGGTGCAGATTAGACTGGAGGGCTTTTTTTTGCTTTCTTTCTTTAAAATTATTTGTAAATTAATAATGCGGTGGACGGTTGGTGACCGGATCAAAAGCATCAATCCCTTCGGACAAATCTGCAGACTCAACACGTTGATATAACAACTGCATTTGTTTTTTTAAATCGGCAATTTCCAGATTCTGGCGAGTGACCTGCTGATTCAGCTGTTCAACTAAATCATCTAAAAATGCAATTCGCACTTGCAAATCTTCAATGGGTGCGGAAAATGACGCCTGATCATTTAGATTTTGTTGTTTAGTCATTTTAAGTCCTCATTTGGGATTTCAGGAAACATTAACATTATGGCCTATATTACTTTAAGGGATGTCCAACTGGCATTTGGCGGACCTGCCTTGCTCGACGGCGCCAACTTTAATTTGGAACGCGGTGAACGAGTATGTTTGATTGGCCGTAATGGTGAGGGTAAGTCTACCTTACTTAAACTGATTGAAGGAAGTTTACTCCCGGATAGTGGTGAAGTTTCGTTACAAAATGGCATCACCATTTCCATGCTGGCCCAAGACGTGCCAATGGATTCCGGCAAGGTTGCAGATATTGTTGCCGACGGCGCTGGTGAAGCTTCAGAAGTGTTGCGTGCTTACCATGAAGCCAGTGAAGCTTGCGTGCTCGGTGATATGGAAGCCTGTGACCGCATGGGACATTTGCAGCATCAGATGGATCAGCTGGATGGCTGGGCTTTAGAAACTAAGGTTAATTCAATCCTAAGTAAAATGGGACTGGATCCTGAAGCGGATCTGGCCGATTTATCTGGCGGTCGTAAACGCCGTGTCCTGTTGGCACGTGCCCTGCTCACCCAACCTGATGTGCTGTTACTCGACGAACCGACGAACCATCTGGACGTCGAAAGTATTGAATGGCTGGAAAAATTCTTGCTCGAGCAGAATAACTTGACCTTACTGTTTATTTCGCATGACCGTGCCTTTGTGGACAGTATTGCGACCCGTATTGTCGAGCTGGACCGTGGTATTTTGCGTAGCTATGAAGGCAACTATTCACGTTACCTCGACCTAAAAGCTCAGCAGCTGGAAGCAGAAGAAAAACAGAATGCCCTGTTCGAGAAAAAACTCGCTGAAGAAGAAGCCTGGATTCGTCAAGGCATTAAAGCACGTCGTACCCGTAACGAAGGTCGTGTCCGTGCTCTGAAAGAATTGCGTGAAGAGTCTAAAGCACGCCGCTTCCAGCAAGGCAAAGTCAACATGTCGACTCAGGAAGCACAGCGTTCAGGCAAAGTGGTGTTCGAGATTGAACATCTCAGCGTGAAGTTTGGTGACAATGCACCGATCATTAATGATTTCTCGGCGCTGGTAATGCGTGGCGATCGGATCGGTCTGGTGGGTGATAATGGTGTCGGTAAAACTACACTAATCAAAGCCATTCTGGGAGAAATCGAGCATGGCGGTACAGTCAAAACCGGTACCCAGTTGGAAATTGCTTATTTTGACCAGCTACGTAATGTGCTAGATCTGGAAAAATCAGTTAAAGATAACGTTTCGGAAGGTTCAGATCATGTCGATGTGAATGGCCAACGTCGTCATATCTATAGCTATTTACAAGACTTCCTGTTCTCCCCAGAACGTGCCCGTACGCCAGTTAAAGCCCTTTCAGGTGGTGAACGCAACCGTATTCTGCTCGCCAAACTATTACTGAAACCATCCAACCTGATCGTGATGGACGAACCGACCAACGATCTGGATATGGTAACGCTGGAACTGCTGGAAGAAATGCTGGCGGAATACAAAGGCACCCTATTACTCATCTCGCATGACCGTGCCTTCATGGACAATGTCGTCACATCGACCTGGGTCTTTGATGGCAAAGGCAATATTGATGAATATGTCGGTGGCTATCAGGATTATCTGGAACAACGTCCAGATCAAACTGTGGTTGACCAGAAAATGGCAGTCAAAAAAGCTCAGGCCAAAGCTGAAGCAGCAGTTACACCTGTAGCATCGGCTCCGAAGAAAAAACTCAGCTACAAAGATCAGCGTGAACTGGAAATGTTACCGGCTGAAATTGAAGCACTGGAAAAAGAACAAGCTGAACTTTCTGACAAACTGGCGGATGGCTCGTGGTTTGTCACAGATGCAGCAGCAGCGACCAAGGCCTCTGAACGTTTAGGCGAAATTGATGAGATTTTGCTGGAAAAAATGGAACGTTGGGACCAACTGGAAAATATGACCAAAGGCTAATCTTTAAATCGCCTAGTCACTAAGCATCTGTATTCGTACAGGTGCTTTTTTATTTTGCAGTTTTTTATTTCAAAAAGCTCTTCTGCTACACTGCTGACATCTTTGATTTCAAATATTGAATTTATGAGTCGAACGCCAGAATACAAACCCGGTGAATTTCAATGGTCATTCCTGTTACCGCAATACTGGGGTATCTGGGTGGGTATTGTATTTCTGATGATTCTGGCCATCTTACCTTGGGCGATTCAGCATCGTCTGGCACGTCTACTTGGCCAGATGGCATTTAAATATTTGAAATCTCGTCGTGAAACCACGCTTCGCAATCTGGAAGTTTGTTTCCCTGAATGGTCAGCTCAAGAAGTTCAGGACAATGCTCGTATGGTCTTTATTGACCAGATGCTCGGTGTATTTGAGACCTTGAATGCCTGGTACTGTCCAAAATGGTTTAAAGGCCGGGTACAGATTGAAGGGCTGGAACATATCCAGCAGGCTCAGGCAGAAGGTAAAGGGGCTTTATTGCTCGGTACCCACTCGACTTTGCTGGATGCTGGTGGTTATTTATGTGCACAGTATTTTGAGCCGGATGTGGTGTATCGACCACAAAATAATCCCTTGCTCGATATGCTGATTTACCGCTGCCGTGCCACCATTTATGCCAACCAGATTGACCATGATGATATGCGCGGTCTGGTGCGTAACCTGAAAAATGGCCATGCTATCTGGTACAGTCCGGATCAGGATTTTGGTTTAAAACAGGGTGTGATGGCACCCTTTTTTGGAGTACCTGCAGCCACAGTCACTGCACATCGTCGCTTATTAAAAATGACCAAAGCCGCTGCCATTCCACTCTATTTTTATCGAACTGGTGATATTAAAGATCCATGCTACTGTGTGTTGATCGAGCCTGCGGTAGAGAACCTGCCAAGTGCGGATGAAGTCGATGATGCAACCCGGGTAAATCTGATTATTGAACGCCAGTTGCGCATTGCACCGACGCAATATATGTGGTTCCACCGTCGCTTTAAGACCCGTCCTGAAGGCTATGATAAAATCTATTAAAAACTAGAAAAAATATGGACGGTATTATTGGCAAGACAACTCAATGATCCGTTCCTTGATAAATCCACATCGCTTCTGTATGCCCTGCACGCTCAAAACCTAGAGCTTTATAAAATTCAGTGGCATGCTGATCAGCCACCAGAATTTTCTGATGAAATCCTGAATAACGTTGCAGCATTTCTTGCATGATCAGACGACCAATACCCTGTCGCTGCACCTCCGGGTGAACCAATAAATGTGGGAAATACACCACCAGATAACCATCTGAAATCGCATTTCCCAAGCCGACCAGCCGACCGTTGATACGTGCCGTCACCAGACTATGAGAATGCTGCAAAGCCTTTAAAAGCAATTGAGGTTTTTCTGCAGCTGACCATTGATTGACAAGATAGAGCTGTAGCACTTCGAATTCATTGACTGAATCATGATCGGAAATCATAACTTCCATTCAGGTAATATCCATTTTTAATTTAAATTTTATTTTAACAATCAATTAATTATAATAAAAAAATGAGCCAAAAATAATTTAACCCGGGTTCTACATCCTGTAAAACCCGGGTTAATGAGGTTGTGCTTTCATATGTTATAATTGCTTCTTCGTTGTTGTGATTTCCCTTTCAGCATCATTTCCATGATGTTTTCATTCAGCTTCGTCTTCCTTATGAGAATATCCTTTCTCGACTCCCTGTGCTGATGAGCTTAGAATACGTGGATTCCTCTGTACTGCCCATTCGCAAGAAGCGGAAACTGCTGTAAGCAATATCGTACACTTTTCAGCTAAAACTATAAGAATTTCTCCTCATTCTTATAAGCCATCGTAATCTTATCAGTGACTTTCTTCTCTTCTTTCTCTGCCTTTTCAATTCCTTCCTGAATGGCTTCTTTGGCTTCCTGATCATCCTGATCCGTTTCTTCCAGTTCTTCCTGATGATGCTCAAATACCCGCCCAGTTTGTAAAACCAGATAAACCGGAAAATGATCTGATCCGACGTGTTTTAAACGCTCCATATGCACCAGGGCAAAATCGGTGCTGTGAAACACATGGTCAAGTGACCAGCGCAATAAGGGATAATCGGCATGAAAGGTATTTACATAGCGTCGGCCAACACGCGGATCCAGCAAACCACTAATACGCTGAAATAAACGTGTCGTGCGTGACCAGGCCACATCATTCAGATCTCCCATCACAATGCAGCTTTCATCCAGATCCTTAATCTGGTCCCCTACAATCAGCAATTCCGCATCACGTAAGGTTGAATCTTTGGCTTCAGTTGGGCTTGGTGGTTTCGGATGCAGACAATAGAGCTGTACCGGCTGTCCGGAACGTAACAAGACCTTGGTATGAATCGAGGGAATTTCATCACTCAGAATAAATTTAACCTCGGTTTCACTCAGCTCAAGTTTGCTGTACAGATGCATGCCATACAGATTATCCAAAGGTACAGGTACCCGATAGGGGTAATCTGGCTCAATGACGGCCAGCGCATCCTGCCATGCATGATCGGTTTCCAGCGTTAAGACCAAGTCTGGCTGATGGGTCTGGATCTGTTCAATCAGTAAATGATATTTAGTATTGGTGGTCAGAACATTTGAAACAATCAGGGAAATCTGACGATCCGGATCCAGCTGATCCTGCTTGACCTGCTTGACCTGTTTTTTCCAAACAAAGGTATAAGGCAAGACCATTTTCAGCTGATACGCCAAAGCAGCGATCAGGCCGACAAAAAGCAGCTGATTGAAGGCCGTCCATGGGTGATCGACCAGGAGAAAAAGAACAAAGGCAATGAAGCCCAAAACCAGAATCTGTAAACGTGGAAAATCTGCACCACGAATCCACCATTCATCTCGGGGAATCAGCGACCAGAAACTTAACCAGATGACCACGATTGCCATGATCTGGATAAACCCTACCATAAGATACACTCTTTACTAAGTTATTATTTTTTCTAAAAGAAAAATTGCTTTATCAATTTTGTATGTATCATAAAGCAGATATTTCGCTCAAGAATATTGATGTTTTGATTGTGTAGCTCTTGCAGTCACGTCCCTTTTTGATACACTCGAATCCCTTTTGATTTTTTAACGCACCGAGGCAAAGTGACATGAAAGTAGGTCTGGTCGGTTGGCGCGGGATGGTGGGTTCCGTCCTTATGCAACGTATGGTTGAAGAGAATGATTTTGCTCATTTTGAGCCATTCTATTTTTCTACCAGTAATGCGGGTGGTGAAGCTCCGGCATTTGGTGGTAAGACTGCCCCAGCACTTATGGATGCAACAGACATTAACAGTCTGAAGCAAATGGATGTCATTATTACCTGTCAAGGTGGCGATTACACCACTGAAGTTTTCCCAAAAATCAAAGCTGAAGGCTGGGATGGCTACTGGATTGATGCAGCATCTACCCTGCGTATGGATGATGAAGCAATCATCGTACTTGATCCGGTGAACATGCATGTGATCAAAGACGGTCTGGTCAAAGGCACCAAAACTTTCGTGGGCGGTAACTGTACTGTTTCCCTGATGTTGATGGGCTTAGGTGGTCTGTTCCAGAACAATCTGGTGGAATGGGCAACTTCAATGACTTATCAGGCAGCTTCTGGTGCTGGCGCGCAAAACATGCGTGAGCTGATTACTGGTATGGGTTATTTATATAACAATACCAAAGACTTGCTGGATGATCCACGTTCTCCAATTCTGGACATTGATTCTAAAATTGCTGAATTGCAACGTGGTGAAGGCTTCCCATCTGCAAACTTCGGTGTACCTTTAGCAGGTTCTCTGATTCCATACATCGACAAGCAGCTGGAAAGCGGCCAGTCTAAAGAAGAATGGAAAGGTCAGGCTGAAACCAACAAGATTCTAGGTAACCAGCAGATCGTACCGATTGATGGCCACTGTGTACGTATCGGCGCAATGCGTTGTCACTCTCAGGCATTAACGCTGAAACTTCGCAAAGACGTTCCACTGGATGAGATCGAAGATATCATTGCAAATGCAAATGACTGGTCTAAAGTTGTGCCAAACACTCGTGAAGCATCAATGACTGACCTAACTCCTGTTGCAGTCACTGGTACATTAACTGTACCTGTTGGTCGTCTGCGTAAACTGAACATGGGTAAAGAATACCTAGGTGCATTCACAGTAGGTGACCAGTTACTTTGGGGTGCTGCAGAACCTTTACGTCGTATGCTGCGCATCTTGATTGACTATAAAAACTCTTAAGTTTCCGTCAGGAAATAAATCACAAAGCCGATCTTTATTGATCGGCTTTTTTGTGTAACTATTGCGTAAGTATTTTACAAAAAACAAACATCCCGTTAATCTATAATTTTCGCTATGCGATAATGACTGAGCTCACAGATGACTGTATATAACAAATTAAAGCTTGCCATTTTAGCCATTGTTGCTTCACAAAATATCTATGCGATTAATGTAGATTCGGTACAAATCCAGTCTGCACCTGGGGAATTGCTTTATGCGGAAATGAATTTCCGTCAATCAGATATTAACTTGCCCATTGAGGTAAGTTTAGCCTCGCCAGAAGACCTGATTTCTATGGGCGCATCGCATCAGCCACCGGGTCATTTGAATTTTTTCACCCGTCGCAACAGTAATGGAACTGGGGTTATTACCATTACCTCCTCGCGCCCGGTTACTGATCGTGAATTAAATATCATTGTTAAAATCAAGGAAGGCAATGCAGCACGCCTACAGCATATCCGTACTGCATTAAGACCTAAAACTGATTTGTTACAGGCCAGCCTGAAACAGACTGAACAGCCCCTCGCGCCTGTCGTAGTCGTGAGTGAAAAAGATATTGCCCTGAACTTACCGGTGAGTACGCGTTATACCAATGCACAATCCAAACCAACCACCCCGTTTGTGGCAGAAAAACCGTTAGCCTTACAAAACACAGCACCTCCTGCATTATCAGCCAGCTCTATCCCTAAAACAGCGTTAGCTGCTGTGACCCATGAGCCGACATCGAGTATTGCAGCTCAAGTCACAAGCCCAACAAAACTTAATACTGAAACTGCGGTAGCAGCGACAAGTCATAGTTCACAGCAAGCTGGCAATGTAAACACTGCGCCAGTGAATACTTCATCCAAAGCAGCTCACGCGACTGCGGCTCAAGCAGATGCAACGTCAAACTTACAGGCTGCAGCTACAAAAATTCAGGCTGAAACAAAACCAGCTGAAATTACAATAGATCCAACAAATAAAAATGCAGCCTCAGCGCAAGTTTCTGCACCGACAAACCCTGAAAACCAGATGGTGTCCAGTGATCCACTTGTCAAAAAATATGCAGAACAACAGGCTCGCAAGCAGGCGGCATCCAGCACTGCACAGGACAAACCAAATTTAGCGACTAAAACTCAGGCACAGCCGGCAGCCATCAAACAAAGCACCTCAACCCAGATCAAGCCGACGTATGTGGTACAGTCAAATGAGTCGCTTTGGGGCATTGCTTCCAGGATTGCCAATGAACAGCAGCGTCCAGTAAGTGAGGTCATGCAGCAGATCAAGCGTGAGAATGAACATGCTTTTATTGGGGGTGATGCTAACCGCTTGCGTAAAGGCGCAGCACTTAATTTAGCGACCGTTCATACTGCGAAAACTCCGATACAGGCCTCAGCAATTAAGTCTGCTCAAGCACCCTCTAAACCTGCTGCAAAAACCAAATATCGCCTGAATGAGGCTGAAATGAGCCTGGTTGCCGAGAATCAGCGTGATTCCGGCCAGGTTTCTGCCAACTCAAACACAAAAGAAAATCGAACTTCGAAAGAGTTGTCATTAAAAGTTATGACAGCCCGTGAAAAAACCGTTAAATTACAGAGAAACGTAACTGAACTAGAATTGGCACTCAATCAGAAGGATCACAGAATTCAATTATTAAATGCTCGTCTTGCCCAGCTGCAACAACAGCTTAAAGCACAACAGGCAGATAAAAAGCCAATTAATTAAAAAGTTACACATGACGATTTATTGGGATAGGCGAACTTAATGACTCTATCCCCAAGGGGTAAAACATGCTGATTTATGTGATTCCATTAGTGATATTGATCATCGTATTAATTGTCATAAAAAAACGACAAGATGCTCAAGAATCAGATAAAGCAAAAACTAAAACTGTAAAAGCGAAAAAACCTGGCGCTGCGTCAAAATCCACTTCCCAAAGAACCAAAGTGGTCGAGCCAGCCGGAGTCGTTAAAAAATCAGCAACGCCTCTATCAGCAGAGACACGCAAGAAAATTGAAGGTCTGATTCAGGAACGTAATTTCTTTGCAGCCGAAGCGCAAATCAATCAGGCACTGAATCGCGATAATTCTCAACATGAGTTGTATTTACTGCTACTCGACATTCATATCCTGCAAAAAGATGAATTTGCGATTTCACAGCTGATTAACCATGTTCGCTCTCTGGAACTGGAAGATATTCTGGCTCAGGCTGAGGTCAAAAAGCGTGAGTTTGAAAACTCTTCGGTCGCTGTTCAGGATACTATTGATTTCCCAAGTGCTCAGCCACAAACCCCTCCTGTACAGGAAAGCAAACCTTCTACAGATGCCTTTGCAGACCTGGTTGCCGCCCCCGCTTCAAACGAACAGGCATTTGATGCATTACAACAGGAACTGCAACCGAGTAAACCAGCTGCTGTAGCGGAACCAGTACCTGATATCCAACCCTTAGAGTTCAACTTTGAACCGAAGATTCCAGCGGCTGAGCCAATAAAAACGGAAGAAGTTCCGCCTGTATCAGATAATTCAGTTGAATTTGATCTTCAGATGAATACTGCTGAAACCCAGACTGCTCCAACAGCAGCAACTGAGTCAGCACCGGTTCTGGATTTTAAGCTTAAGCTTGAACCATCTATATCCTTAAAAACAGAATCAGCGCCTGCAACAACAGAAGAAATCCAGCCTTTAGATTTCTCTTTCTCTTTAGACACTCCAACACCTACAGCAGAAAAAACAGCCGAACCTGCGACTGAGTTTGACCTGTCTAGCCTCGATATTGCAACGCCTGCAACTGAAACGCCTGCTGCGACTGAAACATCTGGACTAGATTTTAAACTTGATAATATCGAAGCTGTAAAAGAGGTTCCTGTTTCTACAGGGGTGAATTTTGAGATTCCGACAGCGCCTGTGACTTCAACAACCGATCAACATGATCCATTGGTGCAGTCCTTCCCGGAACTGATGGAAGTTAATGAAGCGGACCTTAACCTGGAGCTGGCACAGCAATATATCCAGTTAGGCGCTTATGCAGCTGCCCGTGAAGTCATAGCTGAACGTGAAGCTGAATATACAGCAGCACAACGTCAGCAAGCCGATCAGTTGCTGAATCAAATCGCATCTTAATCAATTTCCCTTTACACTAAAGCAGTCACATTTGGCTGCTTTTTTTTATGATGAAAGATATTGCACTGATTTATATGGGCGGCACCTTTGGCTGTGTCGGTGACCCGCTCGCCCCTATGTCTGCCGATTTATTTATTCCCAAACTGGAACAGCTGCTTGCTACGGATCAACCGTTCATTCAGTATTACTGCGCTCCTGTGATTAAGGACAGTAGTGCCTGTACTGCGACAGACTGGTTAGAACTGGTGCAATTTATCCAAAATCTGCAATCTGAACAGCAGATACAACATTTTGTGATTATTCACGGGACAGATACCCTGAGCTATGCCAGCGCAGTATTGGCACATTTTATGGGGAATTCGGCTCATATTGTGCTGACTGGCAGCCAGTATCCCCTCCTGAATGCTGAAGGCGATGCGCAACGCGAATTTAGCGATGCCATGGACAATCTGAGCTTTGCGCTCGCTTCAGTAACTCAGTGTAATGCAGGTGTTTATCTGGCTTTTCATCAGCAACTGATTCATGCTCAAACTGCCTTAAAGCAACATACCACTGAGCTGAATGCCTTTACTGGTCTGGATGCGCATATCGCTATTCAGGCCAACCAGCAAAGTCATCAGGTTACAGCAGACGATATTGCCAAAGCTCTGGATTTTAACTGTATGAGCTTGATGATGCAGCCGATCGATTTAGTTCAACAGTTCAATAATCTGAAAAATATTTTGGCCTATCCTCCGCATTTTCTATTCCTGCAAGGCTTTGGAACCGGCAATCTGGCCGTCAATCCAGAGATCGTAGATTTTATCAATCAGCTCTATGCCAAAGGCTGTATCTCGGTCTTAACTACTCAAGTGCCTTTCGGTGCCACCGATCAGCGTTATGCCATTGCTGAATGGGTGCATGATTGCAAAATTCTACTCAATGAAAGTTATGGCCATGCTGATCTTTATGCAAAAGCCCTAAAAATGTATTTACAATATGACACGGTAGAACAATGGCATGCCCATTGGTACGATTAGTCAGGTTTTGAGGTCATTATGCAGCGTTTTGCGGTGGGAATTGAGTTTTGTGGAACGAATTATCGAGGTTGGCAGACTCAACAACCGGGCGTAATCAGTGTTCAGGAAACCATCGAGAAGGTTCTCAGTAAAATTGCCGATGAACCGATTATTCTGCATGGTGCAGGCCGAACCGATGCCGGCGTGCATGCGACCAATATGGTCGCACATTTTGATACCCATGCCTTGCGTTCTGAACGAGGCTGGTTAATGGGCTCAAATAGCCAGTTACCTAAGGATATCTCAATCCAATGGATCAAGGAGATGGATGATGGCTTCCATGCACGCTTTAAAGCACAGGCACGCCGTTATCGTTATATTGTCTATAACTATCCGGTACGCCCTGCCTTGCTGCATAAACAGGTCACTCATATTTACTATCCACTTGATGTCAAAAAGATGATTGAAGCGGCTGCAAAGTTTGAAGGCACACATAACTTTGAGAGTTTTCGTGCAGCAGCCTGCCAGTCCAATCAGCCGGTACGTCACGTCCGTCACTGCCGCCTGATCCAGCATGGGCCTTATCTGATTCTAGATATTCAGGCGGATGGCTTCCTGCATCATATGGTACGCAATATCATGGGCTGTTTGCTGGAAATCGGCCAAGGCATGTATGGAGTTGACCATATTGACCATATTTTTGCAGCAGAAGATCGTAAAGCAGCCGGTGTTACCGCACCACCGGACGGTCTGTATTTTATCCAGGCTGAATATCCAGAGTATTTTGACCTACCCAAAGTACCTTTGGGTCCATACTGGTTAAATATGCCGGAATAAGCTAATTATTTTTAATTTTTAAATCCCTCCTAACCTCCCTTTGAAAAAGGAAGGAACTCCTCTCCTTTATTAAAGGAGGGGTTGGGGGAGGATTTTAGATTTTAAAGATTAACGCTGCTTGCGCTTCCGATATTCCACCGGCGTTTCATTGGTCCAGCGTTTAAAAGCACGGTAGAAGGTACTTGGCTCCGAGAATCCAGTCAGATAAACGATACGTTCTACACTTTCATTGGTACTCGCCAATAGACGTTTAGCCAGACGACAGCGATAATCAGACAGAATCTGCTGGAAACTGGTATTAGCCTCACTGAGCTGGGTACGTAAACGGCGTGGAGTAATATTCAGTTGAGCGGCTACAGTTTCTAGCGTTGTTTCACCACTTTCTAAAGTAGAGCCAATAGCCCGACGCACTTCCCCGACTAAATCGTAACGAGCCAGTTCCTGTAATTTTTCAATTGCCAGCTGTTCATGTAGCTGCAACAGTTCCGGCTCTGCCTGCCAAAGCGGGAAATCCAGAATACTGGGATCAAAATACAAACGGGTTTCTTTCTGGCCCAGACTTACCGGACATTCATAAACCCGGAAATATTCTTCATCTGCCGCGCCTTTGGAAAAATTGAAATCGATATAGATCGGTTCAAAACGGCCTTCAGTAATAAATTTAAAGAAACGCAACACACCTGACATCGCACATTCGGTAAAGTGACGATTGACCAGACTTTCAGCAAAAGGCTGTTCACCATTGGTCAGATAGCAGCGATCATCTTCGACCACCAGCTTGGCATGAAAGGCATCACTGATCAGACGCTGATAAGCCAGTGCACGTTTCAAGCCTTCACCAAAATTCTCTGATGAAATAAACAGATGCTCAATCACCTGTCCGCGATAGAGTGGCAAATGTTCACCCAGATGCAATCCGATATCCGGGTCCTTACTGACCTCTTCTGCGGCAACCCAGAAGGCATACTGAGCACTAAGCGGAGTACGGTCATTGGTCTCCACCTGATTTAAAGCGACTCCTGCTTTCGTCAGAAGTTCTTCTGTTGGCAAACCTGCACGACGAATCGCCTGATAGCCTAAACGCAATACGACTGATGCATCCGTTAGCTGACTCACTCAAAAACCTTCCTTGTATGTACTTCATTTATACTTAAAAAGATTGAAATTAGATTAACTGTGATTGACCAAACTGACAACAGATACCACACGCTTTTTAGTTAAAAAGTTTAAACTCACACTTCGCTTATTTTACTGACAGATGATCAGTCTAACGCCCGTTACACCTTGTGTTTTGCGAAAAAATTGACTATAATTTGCGCCTTTCCAATTTATTCATTCAGGTAGGCTATGGCCAATAAAGAGGAACTCATCGAGTTCGAAGGCGTTGTCACCGAGACGCTTCCTAATACTATGTTCCGTGTACGTTTAGAAAACGGTCACGAAGTAATTGCCCATATTTCTGGTAAAATGCGTAAACACTATATTCGTATTTTGACTGGCGATAGCGTGAAGGTCGAAATGACTCCTTATGATTTAACTAAGGGTCGTATCACATACCGTGCGCGCTAAGTTTTAGCGGAAGCAAAAGCCACTCATCCAGTGGCTTTTTTATTGCCTTTTCTTTTATATCAATTCCCCTGTACATTCACTATACTGCATTCGAAGATAATAATTTCTATTTTTCCTCTAATAAAAACAGTGAATCATTCATGCAAAAAATCTTGCTTTCTCTGATCCTAGGAATCAGCCTGACTGCCTGCTCCACTACAAGTTCGATAAAATCACGGCAGCTAGATCAGCAACTACAGCAATATATCGGCCAATCTGCAGAGTCAATTCGCAAGGATCTGGATTTAACTGCACTTGGTTTTAAGACCTCAAAAGCACCTGTACAAACAGAAAAACGTCTGAGTTATACCGTACTTCGCACCATTGAACTGCCACTGGGAACACCGGCCATTCAGCAAAGTGTCAGTATAGGTGCTCCTGTACGACTCGCAACTGCACCCGGCCCGGGTTATCAGGTTGAAATGCCCTGTCAGATTCATTTTCAGCTAGAACAAGAGATTGCCCAATCTGTGCAATATAGTGGACGTGCCTGTTAAGACTCATTTTTGCTTTTTATTCATTTTGAAGTGGATATAAAAGCGTTCTAAGTTGTCTTAGATTTGACAGCTACAGCTAACATCTAACTGCCTGATTGTTCCTGTCCTGTCTAATAATAAATTACAACAGTTCCTCTCACACTTTGCTATTACACTGTTTTTAAGCGTTCCTTGAGTAGGAGTGATGTGATGTTGATAAGCAAAGGTACTCCTCTGGTATTGGGCTTGAGCATCCTGTTGCTCGGTCTGTCAGGGTGTGCACAGACACCCACGATCAGCCAGACCGACCGTGAAGCTTATTTACAACAATTTATTGGTCAGAGCAGCCAATATATTGATCGCAATTTAGATCTGAAACGTTTGGGTTATCAGCAAATCAGTGAGCCTGAGCTCAGCTCCCAACAGCTCAGCTATGTCGTAGAACGTCCTGTGACCGTTCCCTTACCAATTGCCCAGTTTCCGGCAGCAGGTACAGGCACAGTTCCGGTTCCAGTCACTGTGAGTCCTGCATCAGGTTATGATGTGAATTTGCAATGCAAGATTACCTTTTTGCTCAAAGACAATATTGCAACTTCTGTCAGCCTTTCGGGTCGAACCTGTTAATCAAAATCAGTCATAAAAAAACGCAGCTCAAGGCTGCGTTTTTTTTACATGAAACTAATGAGTAACTCAGTTCAATGCAGTTACCACTGCCTGACCCATTTCCACTGTACCCACTTTAGTCATGCCTTCAGACATGATGTCAGCAGTACGCAGACCTTGGTCTAAAACATTCCCTACTGCATCTTCAATCGCTTTAGCGGCTGCTTCTTCACGGAAGGTATAACGCAGCATCATGGCTACAGACAGAATGGTTGCCAATGGGTTTGCCAGGTTTTGACCTGCGATGTCTGGTGCAGAACCATGGCAAGGTTCGTACATCCCTTTACCATTTTCATCCAATGAAGCTGATGGCAACATACCGATTGAACCAGTCAGCATTGCAGCCTCATCAGACAGGATGTCACCGAACAGGTTTGAAGTCACAATCACATCAAACTGCTTAGGCGCACGTACTAACTGCATCGCAGCATTGTCTACATACATATGAGACAGGTTAATGTCCGGATATTGCTCTTCTTTCAGTGCAGTCACGGTTTGTTTCCAAAGCTCAGTCACTTCAAGCACGTTGGCTTTATCAACTGAACATACTTTACCGCCACGCAGACCAGCAAGTTCGAACGCAACCTTGGCAATACGTTTGATTTCAGATTCTGCATAAACGTCAGTGTTGAAACCTTGTTTTTCGCCATTTTCCAGTTCACGGATCCCGCGTGGCTGACCGAAGTAAATACCACCAGTCAATTCACGTACGATCAGGATATCCAGACCAGAGACAATTTCCGGTTTCAAGCTAGAGGCATCAGCCAATTGTGGATAAAGAATCGCTGGACGCAAGTTCGCAAACAGATTCAACTCACTACGTAGTTTTAACAGGCCACGTTCTGGACGGATTGAACGCTCAATCGTATCCCATTTTGGACCGCCTACAGCACCGAGCAGAATTGCATCTGCTTTTTTCGCCTGTTCAGACGTTACGTCTGGATAAGGTGAACCGTGTGCATCAATCGCAGCACCGCCCAACAGACCTTGTTCCCATGTTAAACCCAGATTGAATTTTTCATTAACTCGTGTAAGCACCTGTTCTGCGGCTTTTACAATCTCAGGGCCAATACCGTCACCAGCTAAAATCAAAATTTGTTTAGACATGAGCTTTTCCATTTATAAGGTCAGGCATCCACCTGACTAGGTTAAATTTTTTTTTCTACAAACTCTGCAATGCCATTGATGACATTATAGGGTTTGCAAAAACGACGAATCACTTTCTGCTCTTGCAATAGGTCCACACACAATGGATCAGGTGCAGAGGCATTTAATAAACTGGTGCTACGTGCATTTCGGTCACGGAACATTTTCAGGGTATAGCGTTTATTCGCCTTAAACTGCTGGAACAGATGCAAGGTCTCAGCCTTATCCTTGCTAATCGGATAGAAACGCACCACCAGTTCATGCTGCCCTTCCGGTACAGATAAATAAATCGGATTATCCTGTTTCAGGTTTTTGGCCTGCAAACGAACCAGACGCTGATCCAGCGCTTCTGGGCTGATTCGCTTGGTGGATTCATCCACAATCATGGTCCGATTTAAACGTTCAAACTGACAATCCGGTGTGCCTGCACAATAAATCAAGGCATTGGATTTGCTTTCTGCATCTTCTTTGGCATGTTTAAGTTTGAAGGTATCAATGCTCTGACACGCGGTCATCAGCACTGATACTGCACTTAGAGCAAGCCACTGTTTCCAATACGTTGCCATGATGTCTGTATTAACCTATCAAAAAAAATTAATAATCTTCTGATATTAGCAAGGCCTTCGCAGTCATGCCATGACAATTTTTGCTGTTTTATGAATGAATTTCAGCAAATACCCATGGGCGTGATTGTTTGGTTTTTTCTTCGTAGGCACGAATATCATCTGCTGCCTGCAAAGTTAAGCCAATATCATCCAAACCATTTAACAAACAATGCTTACGGAATGGGTCCACTTCAAACTTGAAACTTTCGCCATTTGGTGTACGAACTTCCTGCGCTTCCAGATCAATCGTTAACTGATAACCTTCAGCTGCTGCACATTCCTTAAATAACCGATCAACCGTTTCTTCCGGCAAGATCACCGGCAACATGCCATTTTTAAAACAGTTATTAAAGAAAATATCAGCAAAGCTTGGTGCAATCACAGTACGGAAACCGTATTCATTCAATGCCCACGGCGCATGCTCACGGCTTGAACCGCAACCAAAGTTAGCACGAGAAATTAAAATCGATGCACCTTGATAACGTGGCTGGTTTAACACGAAGTCCGGGTTAATCGGACGAACCGAGTTATCCTGACCCGGATAACCTTCATCCAAATAACGCAATTCATCAAACAGGTTTTCACCGAAACCGGTACGTTTGATCGATTTCAAAAACTGTTTTGGAATAATTAAATCTGTATCGACATTGGCACGGTCTAAGGGTGCAACAATACCTTGTTCAACGGTATAAGCTTTCATATTTCTGCTCCTGCGTACCAATTAAAATGAACGGACATCAACAAAGTGACCGGCAATCGCTGCCGCCGCCGCCATGGCTGGACTCACCAAGTGGGTACGACCGCCATTACCCTGACGACCTTCAAAGTTACGGTTTGAAGTTGAGGCACAATGTTCGCCTGGCTGCAACTTGTCAGCATTCATTGCCAAGCACATAGAACAGCCTGGTTCACGCCATTCAAAACCAGCTTCGATAAAGACTTTGTCCAAACCTTCAGATTCTGCCTGCTGTTTCACTAAACCCGAACCCGGAACGACCATGGCCTGCTTAATGCTAGAAGCCACTTTACGGCCTTTGATTACTTCAGCCGCAGCACGAATATCTTCGATACGTGAGTTGGTGCAAGAACCGATGAATACACGGTCTAACTGAATATCTGCTAAAGGCTGACCTGCAGTTAAGCCCATATATTGATAAGCACGGTTCCAGTCATTGCGCTGTACATCATCTTTGGCCTGTTCCAAAGTTGGAACCGCTTGAGACACCGGAATCACCATCTCAGGAGAAGTCCCCCAAGACACTTGCGGTTCAATCTCTTCACCTTGTAACACTACAACTGTATCGAAGTGAGCACCTTCGTCGGAGTGCAAAGTATTCCAGTACGCAACCGCCTGATCCCATTGCTCGCCTTTCGGTGCATATGGACGGTCTTTAACATACTCAATGGTTTTTTCATCGACTGCGACCATACCGACACGTGCACCCGCTTCGATTGCCATGTTACACACGGTCATACGGCCTTCAATCGACATGTCACGGAACACCTGACCACCAAATTCAATCGCGTGACCTGTACCGCCTGCAGTTCCGATTTTACCGATAATGGCTAAAACCACATCTTTCGGTGTTACGCCCTGACCCAATTTACCGTCAACGCGTACCAACATATTTTTCATTTTCTTCTGAACCAGGCATTGGGTTGCCAATACATGTTCAACTTCTGATGTTCCAATCCCGTGTGCCAAGCAGCCAAATGCACCATGTGTTGCAGTATGTGAGTCACCACATACAACGGTCATACCTGGCAAAGTTAAGCCCTGCTCAGGACCTACAACGTGCGCGATCCCTTGACGAATATCGTTAATATCAAATTCAACAATATCGAATGTCTTACAGTTGTCATCCAAGGTTTGTACCTGGATACGTGAAGTATCATCTTCAATCCCAGCCACGCCCTGCTCCCGCTCTTTTTTAGAGGTCGGTACGTTATGGTCAGGTGTTGCGATGTTGGCACTTAAACGCCATGGCTTACGGCCAGCAAGTTGCAAGCCTTCAAAGGCTTGTGGTGAAGTCACTTCATGCAATAAATGACGGTCGATATAAAGTAGAGCTGAACCATCATCTCGTTGTTTTACTAAATGGTCATCCCATAACTTATCGTATAATGTTTTTGCTGTTTGGGTCTCGCCTGCCATGTCGATGTGCTCCACTGGACTGGGTAAATTCTTTCGCTAATTTTGATTATATCGCTGCATTCACATAAATCTAATTTATCATTTTTATTAGTTAAAAAACTTTTTGGAATCTTTTAAAACTTAAATTAAATCATGGTTTAGCTCTCTTTTTATAAATCTAATTTTCCGATCGTTTTATTAAAAATATTCGTTTTTACAAATTAAATGAGAATTATTATTATTTCCTCATCGGCACAGATCATTTGTTTTGAGGAAGATCCACATGGCACATATTCAACGTTTCGTAGACAACAATCAGCGCATGTTCAAAAAGACATTTAGCTATTACATCATGCACATCACTGTCGCGATGTTAGTGGGCTATTTTGTCACAGGCAGTTTAACCATGGCGATTGCCTTGAGTTTATTAGAACCGACTGTACAGGCAGTTGCTTTCTTCTTCCACGAGAAAATCTGGGAAGCAAAAAGCCAGCAACAGGATGAGGAAATCACCGCATAATTTTTTGTCGATCTTCCTCTTTGAGCCACCTACCCTCGGTGGCTTTTTTTATGACATAAAATAAAACATTTAAAAATGTGTATTAATTCAACATTAAACCAAGAGTTCTATATTTTTACTTTGATTTATTCTCAAATTATTACAATAATAAACTTAAGCATAAAAAAACTTTATAGGTGATCAAGATGAATCTCGCAGCTTTTGAAGCCTTTGTAAAAGTCATGGAAACAGGTTCGATTTCTTTGGCTGCAGATCAGCTTTTTATTACCCAACCGGCTGTGACCAAACGTATTCACAGTCTGGAAGAATATTTTGGGGTGAAATTATTTGAATCTGCGGGCCGTGGTGTTCAGGCCACTCATGCGGCACATTCCCTGCTGCCTAAGGTAAAAAACTGGCTGAACGAGTTGGGTGATATTCACTACACCCTGAGTCATGAACAAGGTCAGGTCCAAGGCAAACTGAAAATTGGCACCAGCCATCATATTGGCCTGCATCATTTACCGAGCCATCTGCGTGAGTATGTACAGCAATATCCAAATGTGACGCTAGATGTACATTTTGTAGATTCTGAACAGGCGCATGAACAGGTCATTGCTGGTGATCTGGAACTGGCTTTCCTGACCTTGCCACCGCATGGTGATGAACGCCTAAAATATGTCACTATCTGGAATGATCCTCTGGTTTTTGTGGTCGCACCATTCCATCCACTGGCTCAGCAAAAAAACCTGTCTCTTGAAGATCTGGTGAATTACCCAAGCCTGCTGCCTTCTGCGCAGACCTATACTACGCAGATTACGATGGCCGAGTTTGAAAAGCAGGGCATCAAGCCGAAAACGACCATGAGCAATAACCCGCTTGAATCCATCCGGATGCTGGTTTCGATTGGTTTAGGCTGGTCAGTCTTGCCCAAAACCCTGGTCAACCATGACCTGCAAGAACTGGATCTGAATCTGGAAATGAACCGTCAGCTCGGTATGGTCTGGCATCCGGGTCGTACTCAATCGAAGGCGGCTGAAGCATTGGTTCAACTGATGCAAGGCCCGTCAATTTAAAATTAATTTTCACATTTCTCTGCTGCATCGATATCGATGCAGCATTTTGTTACCTAAATACATCGCATCAGTTGCTTCCTTTCAAGTACTTTTAAAAGTATCAAATTCATTTTCCTGAAGATGAAAAATTAAAACGTATTCAAGGAAGCACAGAATGCAGATCAAATCTTCTGATTCCAAAACTTTATTATCTTCTTCTCATGACCTGCTCGAAGAAATGGGTTTATGGAAACCGCTTAAACCAACGCTACACCCGACTCCCAACCTTGATTTTGAAGATGAACCGACAGCGCGTGCCGTATTACGTGATTATTTTCTAAATACCTTTGACACCTATGAGCAACTGTTTGACTGTCTGAAAAATGAAGAAGCCTTTTATGACAAACCGATTGCCTTACGTCATCCACTGATCTTTTATTTTGGTCATACTGCCACTTTTTTTATCAATAAGCTGTTGCTGGCTCAACTGATCCCGGAACGTTTAAATCCGCATCTGGAAAGTATCTTCGCGATTGGTGTAGATGAAATGAGCTGGGATGATCTGGATGAACAGAACTATCACTGGCCTAGCATTCAGGCGGTACGTGATTACCGGCATCAGGTGCGTGCCCTGGTCTTGAAAGTGATAGAACATGCGCCGCTACAACTTCCACTGAACTGGCACAATCCCTGGTGGACCATCATCATGGGCATTGAGCATGAACGGATTCATCTGGAAACCTCTTCAGTTTTAATTCGCCAGCATCAGTTACGTTATGTACAGAATCATCCGCAGTGGCGTGCCAATGTCATTACCGGTATTGCGCCTGAAAATAGTCTGGTAAAGGTACCGGCAGGTCAGGTCAATTTACATAAAAATTTCGAACATGCTTTTTATGGCTGGGACAATGAATACGGCCACCATCATGCCGAAATTGCAGAATTCGAAGCCTCTAAATATCTGGTGTCCAATCAGGAGTTTTTAGCCTTTGTTGAAGCAGAAGGTTATCAGACAGCTGACTACTGGACTGAAGAGGGCCAGCAATGGTTAGCATTTTCTCAAGCCACACATCCTACCTTCTGGGTCAAAACGGAACTGGGTTGGTCCTTAAGACTGATGCTGGAAGAAGTTCCAATGCCTTGGGACTGGCCAGTCGAAGTGAATTATCATGAAGCCAAAGCTTTCTGTAACTGGAAATCAGCACAGACCGGAGAATCCATTCGTCTGCCCACTGAGGATGAATGGTATCGATTGTATGCAGTTTCAGGACTGGATCCAAAATTACCAAGTCCTGAGCAAGCCAATATTGAATTAAAATATGGCCCTAACTCTTTTCCGGTGGATCATTTTCAGCATGGCGATTTTTATGATGTTCAGGGCAATGTCTGGCAATGGACCGAGACCCCGATTTATCCTTTCGAAGGCTTTCAAGTCCATCCTTTCTATGATGATTTTAGTACCCCAACCTTCGATGGCCAACATCATCTGATTAAAGGCGGTTCCTGGATTTCAGCTGGCAATGAAGCCCTGCACAGTTCACGCTATGCGTTCCGGCGACATTTTTTCCAGCATGCCGGTTTTCGTTATGTTGCCGCGGAAGAGACATCACCGCAGTTTCACTCTCAATATGAAAGTGATCAGCTGATTTCCCAATATCTGGAATTCCAGTATGGAGCAGAATATTTTGCTGTTCCAAACTTTGCCCAAAGCCTGATTCAATTGGCTCGTTCTTATTTTCAAAACATTCCGTGTCATAAAGCGCTGGATATCGGGTGTGCAACCGGACGCGCCAGCTTTGAACTGGCCCAAGATTTTGATCAGGTCACCGGTCTAGATTTTTCAGCCCGTTTTATTCAGCAAGGTGTGGTGCTGGCGCAAGGAGAGACCCTGCGCTATAGCATTCCTGTTGAAGGTGAACTGGTGGAATATAAATCCTGCTCACTGGCAGAACTTGGACTTGAACAGGTTGCCAATAAGGTCGAGTTTTATCAGGGCGATGCCTGCAACCTGAAACCGCAGCTTAAAGATTATGATTTTATTCTGGCAGCTAACCTGATTGATCGTCTGCATCATCCTAAAGCTTTTCTAAGTGAGATTCATAATCGCCTGAATATAGGCGGCATTTTGATGCTGGCCTCACCTTATACCTGGCTGGAAGAACATACAGCACGCAGTGAATGGATCGGCGGATTTAAGCAGGCGGGAGAAAACCTGAGTACCTTAGAGGGCATCAAAGCTTTGCTAAGTCCACATTTTGAAATGCTGGACGAACCTGTGGATGTGCCTTTTGTGATCCGAGAAACAGCGCGTAAATATCAACATACCCTGTCCCAAATAACTTTATGGAAAAGGGTACGATAATTCCAAAATGAAAAAGCCAATCAGTTGATTGGCTTTTTGTTCGCTATTCCATCCCACTGGTAGCATCTTCATGCAGAGATTCATTAAGCTGATCCACCACAATGGCCCATTCTCCATCTGAAGCAATTTTTTCAGCCAGGAACTGGCGCTGTGCATCTGACCAATACGGCGCCTCCATCAGGTTTACATCTTTGGGTAATTGATGCTCATGAATAAATTGGGCAATCCCTTCTGCACTCGAATCCAGACCTAACTGTGCAAATAGATGAGTCATACGTGGTCTAACTTGGGTCATTTTCATTACCTCAGCGCTTGCTATCGTTATTGTCGACTTGCTTTATTTATTCTGAGCATAGCATGTTTATTCAGCAACGGGCATGTCAAAAAGTACCCTATTCTGCTTATAAAAAAGCACAACCGAAGTTGTGCCTGATTAAATCAAAAGAATTGCTTAAATCGACCAGTCCTGAATTTCCCAGCCCTGTTCTTTGGCCAATGCTTCCAGACGATCATCCGGATTCACAGCAATGGCATGATCTGCATGTTCCAGCAGAAAACGGTCATTGATTGAATCTGAATAGGCCCAAGACTCGGTCACGTCACGACCTGCCAGCCATTGTTCCAGACGGGTCAGTTTACCTTGTTGATAGCAGGCAATATTGGTCACCTTACCGGTATATTTACCATCAACGACTTCAGCATTGGTGGCAATAATTTCAGTAATCCCAAACTCACGGAAAATCGGTGCAGTAATAAAGTCCGAAGTTGCAGTAATGCCTACAATTTCATGCCCTGCATCTTTATGGCGCTGAATCGCTTTAAAACCTTCCAGACGCATCTGGGGGCGAATGACTTTTTGCATGAACAGTTGATGTAATTCGGTCAGATAATCATGGTCATGTTGGGTCAAAAACTGGAACACAAATTCATTATAGGCATAGGGATCCAGTTGACCCTTTTTATAGTCCTCATAGAACTTGTCATTCATGGCGCGGTGATGAACGGGATCCACCAGGCCTTCATTGACCAGGAATTCCCCCCAGGAATGATCCGAATCGGTGTTTAACAGGGTGTGATCGAGATCAAATAGCGCCAATTTCATGAAAATACTCGTAAAAACTGAAATTTAAGAAAAAAATTGTAAATCTATCTCCGCTAGTCGATAGAAATTCGTTAAGATCATAGCAATTTTAACATTTTTAAACTTTGCTTTTTTTCGAGTTGGATAAAGAAATAATATTCCCCGAAAGCAAAGGCATAAATTAAACAATTTTAGGTAGCCAAATGATCGACTCAGAAGGTTTCCGACCGAATGTCGGGATCATTTTGGCAAACGATGCTGGACAGGTTTTATGGGCAAAACGCATTGGTCATAATGCATGGCAATTTCCACAAGGAGGTATCCAATATGGAGAAACCCCTGAGCAGGCACTTTATCGTGAGCTGAGAGAAGAAGTTGGCTTACTGCCTGAACACGTCCAGATTATCGCGCAGACCAAAGGATGGTTGCGTTATCGTTTGCCGTATCGATACATTCGCACGGATTCAGATCCGGTATGTATCGGTCAAAAACAGAAGTGGTTTTTACTCAAACTGACGGCGCCCGTACAGAACATTCAACTTGATCTGTCCGATCCGCCCGAATTTGATCAATGGCAATGGGTCAGTTACTGGTATCCATTAGGCCAAGTGGTGAATTTTAAACGCGATGTTTATCGCAAGGCCATGATTGAACTCTGTCAGCAATTACCACAACAAAAACCTTAAAAAAATCGCGTGCATGTGCAGATTTTTTGCTCGGCTATTGTTATAAATAAACTAAATTACCGGACTTCTAAAAAAATACGGAGCAGCTCCCATGTCGAATATGCAACTGGATACCCTGAGACGCATTGTCCAAGAGATTAATGCGTCTGCCAGTTTGCATGAATCACTCGATATTATGGTCAATCAGGTGGCCGAGGCCATGCATGTGGATGTCTGCTCCATTTATCTGCTCGATGAACGCAACCAGCGCTATCTGTTGATGGCATCTAAAGGCCTGAAGCCTGAAGCTGTCGGTCATGTGTCTCTACATACCGGTGAAGGTCTGGTTGGTCTGGTGGGTCAGCGTGAGGAAATCGTTAACCTCGACAATGCCCCTAAGCATGATCGTTTTCTGTATTTACCGGAAACGGGCGAAGAAATTTATAATTCCTTTCTGGGCGTTCCAGTCATGTACCGCCGTAAGGTCATGGGCGTACTGGTGGTCCAAAATAAAGAATCCCAGGATTTTAGTGAAGCGGCTGAATCATTCCTGGTTACGCTATGTGCCCAGCTTTCGGGCGTAATCGCTCACGCTCACGCAGTCGGTAATATTGATGTATTCCGCAAGCCAAATAATTTACCGGCATATAAAACCTTCCAGGGCGTATCGGGTTCTGGCGGTATCGCACTCGGCCGTGCCATTGTGCTTTATCCACCTGCAGATCTGGGCGCTGTTCCGGATCGTGAAGCAGATGATATTAGCGAAGAACTGGCTTTGCTAGATAATGCCTTAAATTCGGTACGTGAAGAAATTCAGTTCCTGGATGACAAGATGCAGGATGCGCTGATGGCCGAAGAACGTGCTTTGTTCAGTGTGTTCCTGCGTATGCTGGATGAAAATGCCCTACCATCGGAGATTAAAGCACTGATTCGTGATGGTCACTGGGCACAAGGTGCGGTTCGCATCGTGATTGATAACCATGTGGCGCAGTTTGCCCAGATGGAGGATGATTACCTGCGTGAACGTGTCGCTGATCTAAAAGATCTGGGACGTCGTATTCTGGCCAAGTTGCAGGAAGCCGATGAAAGCCATCGCGAACTGACAGATGAAAGTATCCTGATTGGTGAAGAAATTTCAACGGCTGCACTGGTGGAACTGCCTGTTGATAAGATTGCCGCGATTGTCACCACTGAAGGTGCCATGAATTCGCACATGGTGATTGTGGCACGCGCACTCGGTATTCCGACTGTCGTGGGTGTGACTGAACTGCCAATCAATACCCTGGATGACGTCGAGATGATTGTCGATGCGCATCAGGGCCGTATCTTTATCAATCCACCACGTCGTCTGCGTACCCGCTATAAAGAAATTCAGAAAGAAGAAGAACAGATTGCCAAAGATCTACGTCAATACGAGACCAAAGATGCAATTACGCCAGATGGTACCGCTGTACGTCTGTTTGTAAATACCGGCCTGATGATTGATGTGGTTCGTGGTGTACAGCGTGGTGCCAAAGGTGTTGGCCTATACCGTTCGGAAATCCCGTTCATGCTACGTGACCGCTTCCCGGGCGAAGAGGAACAGCGAGCCATTTACCGGCAGCAACTGAGTCACTTTGCCAATAAACCGGTAGTCATGCGAACGCTGGATATTGGTGCAGATAAAGACCTGCCATATTTCTCGATTGAGGAAGAAAATTCAGCATTGGGCTGGCGCGGAATTCGTTTCACGCTGGATCATCCTGAAATCTTTTCTTCACAGATTCGCGCCATGCTAAAAGCCAGTATTGGCCTGAACAATCTGCATATCCTACTGCCGATGGTGACCAGTGTCAGTGAAGTTGAAGAAGCACTGTATCTATTAGAGCGTGATCATTATGCCGTTCAGGAAGAAGAGCAGGTCAAAATTACCAAACCGCAAATCGGAATTATGGTCGAAGTACCAAGCGTACTGCATCAGATTGATGAATTTTCTGAACTGGTCGATTTCTTCTCGGTCGGTTCTAACGATTTGACCCAATATTTACTTGCTGTAGACCGGAATAATCCACGTGTGGCCAATGTCTATTCACACTTACATCCAGCGATCCTGCGTGCCCTGACCCGTCTGGTAGAGGATTGTCACCGTAATAACAAACCGATCAGTATCTGTGGTGAAATGGCCGGTGATCCTCTATCGGCCGTACTATTAATGGCCATGGGATTCAATACCCTGTCCATGAGTTCTAGCAATATTTTGAGAGTCCGAAAAACGATTTGTCATGTACCGATGCCTGATGCACAGGAATTACTCAAACATGTACTAAAACTGGACAATCCACTCATGGTAAAAAGCTGGATGGAGCATTATTTTAGAACACATGGTTTAGGAGATATGGTGAAATCCACCACCCGTATGGTCAGCGCTTAAGGAGGAACTTTTCCAGGTTCCTCTGCATCAGTCGAGGTACTTATGGAATTTGTGCTTATCCTGCTTATGCTGGCTGCAGCGTTTTATTTTATTATTGTTGCACCGGCCTTACGTTCACAAAAATCCAGATATACATCTTCTCATGATCGTATCAATACCAGCTCGAGTCACCAGTATATCCGTGAAACTGAACGTCCTAAAGCCTGTCCCTTATGGGGAATTGAAATTTCTCGTACCCAGCAACGGCGTTTAGGCAAGAATGATCCATCGGTCATTGCGGCAAAACTGTATCGGCAACAGCTAGGAAAATTTGCCAGTTTTCAGCAAACCCGGCCTATGGCTGATGCTGATCCAAATAGATCTTCGAGTTCTGCGACCCTGCCCCGTTTTTTTCAAAATATGTTTCCCGAAGAAGCTTCTTCAACCACCCGGCGGACTTCACCGCATTCTTCGAAAAGAAATTCATCTTTTCACTATACCCTCCAGAATCCCTTAAAGTCAGCTCCTGTCCAAAGCAGATCCACTTCTTCCTGGCCGCCCTAAGCCGCCCATAAAAAAGGGCGATCATCTTGTTGATATCGCCCTTGTTTGTGCTTGGTATAACCACGTTTTGCATTTTTCTTCCGGTCTACAAAAACCTGGCTTTTATTGACTTCATGCATATGTTTGGCCACGAAGTTTGGCATGACTGCCTCTACAGCTTTTTTCTTTGCCATCTTGCTCTCTGTTTAATTTGGACTAAGGAAATGATCCGCTCGGGATGTGAAATGATTATAAGGGCGACTGGCCAATTTTCAAGCAGATCAGGACTTAAATATTTTCCAGAAAATAGATAATTTGGTAGATATTCTTGCTGTAAAAATCAGAAAATTGTGAGCAAGAGAATGCTGATTTAACTACCTGTTTAATCCTTGAATTTTAATCCTTAAATCTTTCTATTTAAAAAATATTTATAAAATTAATAACTTAATAAATATTTAATAAAACCTAATGAAATCTAAAAGAGATATTGAAGCATTTTTCTGACTTAGAGAAGACATCTTAAATTCTGATTTTCTTACTTAATCATTTTAAACTGAGTGAAAAATTTGCATATTTTAACATTGTCACATTTCTAGAAATATCTTATGTTCAAATTAGATTATTTATTTTCAATGACTTAATTTTTATTCATTTAGGCAGTATTTTCTGAAGTTACAGAAAAACCAAACTTATTGCCAAAACACCCAATTCAACAACTCACTTAATTAAAAATCTGTTGGAAATAAAGCCCCTAATGTTATTCCTGCGCTTATAGATGATTTTTTTGAATGCTGGAATAACGAATAAAATTCTCAACGCTTGGAGAGAAATATGAGCCAAGATATGAAAAAGTGCCCTGTCACCCATCTGACTACTGAAGCTGGCGCACCTGTAGTCGACAACCAGAACAGTATGACGGCAGGTAGCCGTGGCCCATTGCTGGCCCAAGATTTATGGCTGAATGAAAAACTGGCTAACTTTGTTCGTGAAGTGATTCCTGAGCGCCGTATGCACGCAAAAGGTTCAGGTGCATTTGGTACCTTTACCGTAACCAATGACATTACTGAATATACCCGTGCAAAAATTTTCTCGGAAGTCGGTAAAAAAACCGAACTCTTTGCCCGTTTTTCGACCGTCGCTGGTGAACGCGGTGCAGCTGATGCAGAACGTGACATTCGTGGTTTTGCCCTGAAATTCTATACCGAAGAAGGGAACTGGGACCTAGTCGGTAACAATACACCGGTATTCTTCCTGCGTGATCCACGTAAATTTCCTGACTTAAACAAAGCAGTAAAACGTGATCCGAAAACCAATAAACGTAGCGCCACCAATAACTGGGATTTCTGGACTTTATTGCCGGAAGCACTACATCAAGTTACCATCGTAATGTCCGATCGTGGGATTCCGGCTGGTTACCGTCATATGCACGGTTTCGGCAGTCATACCTACAGTTTTATCAATGCCCAAAATGAACGCTTTTGGGTAAAATTCCATATGCGTACCCAGCAAGGTATCAAGAATCTGACTGATGCTGAGGCAGCAGAGTTGATTGCTAAAGACCGTGAAAGCAGTCAAACCGACCTGTTTGATGCGATTGAACGTGGCGATTATCCGAAATGGAAAATGTACGTTCAGATCATGCCTGAAACAGATGCCGAGAAAGTGCCTTATCATCCGTTTGACCTGACCAAAGTCTGGCCGAAAGGTGATTATCCACTAATTGAAGTAGGTGAATTCGAACTCAACCGTAATCCGGAAAACTATTTCCAGGACGTAGAACAAGCCGCTTTTGCGCCAAGCAATCTGGTACCAGGTATCAGCTATTCACCGGATCGCATGCTACAGGCACGTTTGGTCAATTATGCTGATGCAGCGCGTTACCGTGTAGGTGTGAATCATGCCCAGATTCCGGTCAATGCCGCACGTTGCCCGGTACATTCAAATCACCGTGATGGTTTGGGCCGTATGGATGGCAACTATGGTTCATTGCCGCATTATGAGCCGAACAGTTTCAGCCAGTGGCAGGAACAGCCAGAATTCAGAGAGCCCCCCCTCAAAATCACGGGTGATGCAGATTTCTGGGATTATCGCAAAGATGATAATGACTACTTCAGCCAGCCACGTGCCCTGTTCAACCTGATGAATGATGAGCAGAAACAGGCTCTATTTAATAATACCGCAGCCGCAATGGGTGATGCGCTTGATTTCATCAAGTACCGTCATATCCGTAACTGTTATGCCTGTGATCCCGCCTATGGTGAAGGTATTGCTCAAGCTCTTGGGATGAGCGTAGCTGATGCCCAGATGGCTCGAGCAACTGATCCAGCTAAAGGCCTACCAAGCTTTCTCTAAGTTTTTTAGCTTGAACTGAGCGAATAAAAAACCACCCGAGGGTGGTTTTTTTATTGGTGTTAAATTAAAGCATTAGGAATATGAATTGCAGTTCATTTCAGGTCATGTGTTTGACGGTCACGGATTTCAAAAAGGTTCTTCTACCAGTACCCAGATCTTTTTCATATCCATCAGATTCACGAAGAAATCATTGCTCAACATACCCACCCGATCAGTCAGTATGCCATGCTTGTTTCCACCACGATTGGCACCTGTACCCTTCAGCATAGGATTTAATCCTATACAAATGAGAGCTACTCTATATGCTAGCTAACGACTCAATCGTTATACAGGAGTGATCTTAAGCCCTTAGACAATAATCCGTTTGCCCTCACGAATACAGTAAAACGGGTTAATCAGCTTGGATGAATGCTGAATAATATGCTGCAGTTCATTTTCAGGCTGGTCACGTGCTTCATCAGTGAGCTGGAAGGTCCGATAATGGATCGCCATTGAGCAACGTGCCATTAAGTCCTGATGGGCATGAAAAGCATCTTCCGGATTCATATGAATATTGCGCATCAGTTCACGTGGTTCATAGGCACCGATCGGTAACAGCGCAATTCGTGGTGGCCCCAAGCGTTTGCGAATTTCCTTGAAATGCGGCGCATAGCCGCTATCCCCGGTAAAATAGCAATGATCCTTGCCATTCAATAAGGAAAAACCGCCCCATAATGCGCAGTTCTGGTCACGCATTCCACGTCCTGAAGCGTGCTGTGCTGGCGAATAGACAATCTGGATATCTTCAAAAAATGCATTTTCCCACCAGTCCATTTCAATGACATTATAGTCTTTAGGCAGGTACCAGCCATTACCAAGGCCGGTATAGATCGGCATTTGATAGGTCTGATGCAACCAGGCCAAGGTCGCCAGATCCATATGATCATAATGGTTATGGCTGAGCAATACGGCATCAATATGCGGCAGCTCATCCAGGGCAATGCCAGCAGGAATAACGCGCTGTGGCCCTCGGGATGCAGAAGGACTGGCATATTCACACCAGACCGGATCAGTCAGAAAATTATACGGCCCGATCTGGATCAGAGCGGTGGCATGCCCAATAAACCAGATTTGCCAGTCATCTAAAGTGGCTTCTGGCCGATTTTGTGGCAAGGCACGCGGACGTGAAAAAAACTCGGCACGTTCCTGTTCCAGATTCACTTCCCAGGTGCTGGATTTTCTGGTGAATAACCATTTATACAAGTCAAAGCGACTCTGCTCGAGCGAATGATGCTCCAGATTCTTAAACCGCTCACCATCAAAATGATCGGAATGTAGATAATCAAATACCGGCTTGGACCAGAGATGTTTCCAACTGGACTCAGTCTCAAGCTGAAATTTTTTAGTCTTGAAAAGATCTTGCATAAATATCCACTATTTATTATTTGTTATATGCAAGACAGCATCCACCTGGAATTTTCAAACGGAGCATCTCTTTAAATCGCATACAAACTTATATACTTCGGTATTTCAGCATAGTATGAAATACGTGCCTAAGATTCATTTATGTTTTTGTTATTTTTAGCAAAACATCGAGCCCATGGAAAGACTAAAACCGATGAAAAGCTTCTAAAAAAATGAATACTCGAGATCAAGTTTGTGCCCATTCTGCTTTCTAAAAAGACAGGAGAATGATCGATATTCATCCGATAATTCTCACTCCATACCTGACTGTACATGATTTCATAACCTAAATTTTTATCCCGTATTCATGTAATCACGCTTGATGCCCTTCTGACTATCCGACGAAAGTTATCTGCTGAAAACTTCACTTCCTTAAATACGACCCTGGGTCCGTTCCAGCCATACCGCTTTGGTTTGAGGTTTCACAAACAGGGTAATAATTTCTGGGTGTAGCTGTTTGATCTGCGCTTCAATCCGGTTGACGCATGCTTCAATTTCATCAGAAGTCAGATCGTCTTTGAATTCCAGACTTAAGGAGGCAATCACCTGATGCGCGCCCATCTGCTCGGTGAGTACACCATTGGCGCTATAAACCGCAGCATCCTGCTGGGCAATGTTAAGTACATTTTCACGCAGTCTAGGATCTGCTGTTTCACCCAGCAATAGGCCTTTGGTTTCACGTGCCAGTAACCAGGCCGATACCGCCAACACGACACCAATCAGAATAGAGGCTGCACCATCCAGTTCAGGAATATTCAGTTGATGAGCCAGGAAAATCCCGATCAGAGCAATAAAAAGCCCCACTAGCGCAGCAGTATCTTCAAATAACACAGTAAAGGTGGTCGGATCTTTACTGCGCCTAAAAGCTTCAAAATAGCCCATCTTCCCTTTCATTTTACGAAAGGTTCTTAAAGCTACGGTCCAGGAGAATCCTTCACACAGAATCGCAATACCCAGCACAATATAGTTGATCATCGGATCCTGCATTTCTTCAGGATGAATGATGTGCAGGATACCTTGATAGATGGATACAATCGCACCCAGTGCAAAGACCATCAAGGCCACAATAAAGGCCCAGAAATACAGTTCACGGCCATAGCCAAAAGGATGGTGGGCATCTGGACGCTGCTCTGCTTTTTTCATGCCGTACAGCAGCAGAATTTCATTCAGGGTATCGACCACCGAGTGAATCGCTTCACTGAGCATCGCAGAACTATTGGTAATATAGGCTGCGACAAATTTAACCAGCGCGATAGCCAGGTTGCCAAATAATGCTGCATAGACCACAATTTTATTAGATTCAGATGACATTCAAAGTTGTCCTAGTTTTTCCTCAAACAGATGGATCTATTTGATTTTTCATTTTATCTCTTTGCATCTTAATAAACTGCTGACATAAATTGTTTATTGTTTTGTTGTTCTCATTTTTAATCGGAATCTTCATGGCTGTGATTGTCCCTACTTCTGCCAATCGGCATCCTCAGCTCCTAAAACTGTGGGAACAGTCCGTCCGGGCTTCGCATCACTTCCTGAATGACGAGCAAATCCTGAAGATTCGCCAGCAGATTATTCAGCATAGTTATTTTGATCAGGTGCAACTGTTCCATGTGGAACATCAGCAGCAGATTCTAGGCTTTATGGGCATTGCTGGCAGCAAACTGGAAATGCTGTTTATTTCCCCTTCGGCCTTCCGGCAAGGCATTGGTAGCCAGTTATTGCAACATGCCCTTACTCTGGGTGTGACTGAAGTTGATGTGAATGAGCAGAACCCCGATGCGACTGCTTTCTATTTAAAACATGGTTTCGAGATCATCAGCCGCTCAGAAACCGATAGCGAAGGTAATCCCTACCCGATACTGCATCTAAAACTGCAAAAATAAAAAAAAGGAAGCCAAAGCTTCCTTTTATATGTAAATTTAGTTTGCACTGTAAATCTTAAGACTTGGAAAAATACTGCTCGCGCCATTCTTTCCAGAAGTACATCACGATCCCGAACATCACCACGGCAATACCGGCAAAGGCATGGCTGCTGATCACTTCGTTATTCAGGGTTGCACCGAGAATAAGGGCAATGATTGGCGTCATTACATTACTGAGGGATACGGTGGATGCGGCTAAACGGCGAATCAGCCAGAAGTAACACAGCATCGCCACAATCGAAGATAGAATCATCGTAAAACCAAAGCCGAACAGCGCCTGCATAGTTGGCATTTGTGTTGGGAAAGATTGCCAGATAAAAGGAATGATTAGTAATGATCCCAATGAGGAAACAATCAAAGAACCGGTGGCTTGGGACATCGGTTTTAAAGGAGCATTGATCTGCTTCACCCAGAAAATCGAGCTGATATAAGACACCATACTAATCAGCATCAGAACCACGCCCCACGGATTCACCTTACTATCTGCTGACTCCGCAAAGACAAAACTTAAACCACCGACTGCCACAGCCATACCGAGCCATTGCAGCCAGATCAGGCGGTTGATTTTCAGGATGACATGCCCGATCAGACCTGCAACCAGCGGTGAGAAACCGAAAATTAAAGCCATTAAGCCTGAGGTCAAATAATTCGCCGCCAGATAGATAAATAACTGCGCACCAATGAGGTTCAGACTACCTGCTACATAGCTCATCATGGAGGTTCGATCAAATGGCAATGGATTACGCATGGCAGCCAAGATCACCAAAGCCAGCACAGAAGCACCGAAATAACGGATGATCAACACCCACATCGGATGTACTTCTTGCACGCTCCAGACAATCGCCAGTGGCGTCGCTGCCCAGATCAGCACCAGCAAGGCATAAATACTTGCCGTCACCAGCATGGGAGATGAATTTGAATTCATAAAAGACTCAATTAAATTTTAATCAGAAAGAATTGAACTAACTTCTCGCTCAAATCCACAATCAACAATACTGATGGAGGCAGGGATGCCACCGCTAAACTGGGATATAGGGATATATCCTCAGTTTAGCAAAAGATTTTTGTTACTTTTCATCTTTGAAAAGTAAGCCAAACCTACACAAAGCCATTTCAAATCACAATGGAATGTGAGGTCATGACAGCACAATCTGACAGACATAAAAAAGCAGACCCAGGTTGCCCGAGGTCTGCCCTTTTGTAAACTCAGATTACTTCACAAGTTTACGAAGATCCTGGCTGAGATCTAAATATTTGTCTGCTTCAAACGCAGCATTCTTGCTGATCAGCTTTTTCAGGTGACGCATTTCTTTTGCCGCATTTACAGTAATACCGCCAACAATAACGCCATCAGTCACACCAAACATCACGAATGATGATTCAGCGCGAAGCTCTGGATTGATTTCACCACGAACTTGCCATTCAGCAGCCGCCATATCACCTACGAACTGGTAATTGATGTCCAACTGATCTGTCCAGAACCATGCTGGGTTTGGAGCCGGATGTTCAACGCCCATTACGTGACGCGCAAAGATCCCTGCTTGCAGGTTGGCATTTTCCCAAGTTTCGACACGACGGTGGTTACCACAGTCACGTAATTGAGTTGCCACGTCACCTGCCGCATAAATGTCTGCATTTGAAGTCTGGCAGTTTTCATTCACTTTAATCGCGAAATCAACATCTAGGCCAGCGTCGACTGCTAGCTGTGCATTTGGCACGATACCAATACCATAAACTACTGCATCAGCGCGAAGTTCTTCACCACCCTCAAGGGTAATCACAACTTCTTCACTGTCCAGTTTGCAGTCTGCAATCTTGGTTTCCAAGCGAACGTCAATACCAGCCAAACGTTGTTGTTCCAGCAGGAATTCGCTCAGGATACGAGGTGAACAGCGACCCATGACCATAGGACCCATTTCGATCACAGTTACCTGACACTCTTTGAAACGTGCAGAAGAAGCCAGTTCCAGACCAATCACACCACCGCCGATCAAGACAATACGACGGCCTGATTGCAATACAGGCACCAGTGCCTGTGAATCTTCCAGGTTACGCAGCGTATAAACATGTTTACCCAGCGCATCGAAGTTCGGCAGACGACGAGCTGCGCCGCCTGTAGCAAGCAACAGTTTGTCATAAGCAACAACGTCACCATTTTGAAGTTCAACCGTATGCGCTTCAGCGTTGATTTTTGCCACGCCATTGCCACGAATGGTTTCTACACCAAGTTCCACCAGTTTTTCTTCTGACAGAATCTCAATCTTGGTTTCTTCAGGTTTTAGAATCACGTCTTTAGACAGTGGTGGACGCTCATAAGGAAGATGCGTTTCATCACCGATCAGAATGATTTTACCTTCGTACTTGTTGCCACGAAGTTCTAAAATCGCGCTTGCACCTGCCTGGCCAGCACCTACAATTACGATGGTTTCGATGTTGCTCATGTCTTTAACCTTTTAACTCTGCAGATACGATGCCGAAGCCCGCAATCCATTCACTGATTTCTTCATAACAGTGTGTTGTCATTTCGTACTCGCCCATTTCGCTTAAAGCAGCAAATGCAGCCATCCACGAACGAACTTCCTGACCACCACGGCCACCATCACGGCGGATTTCAGCTTCAGTCATGGCTTCCAGTGCAGTGAAGTCGGCATTCTTGAATTTTTCAAGCAATGCGATATCCCATTCAGCATTCAGAGGAACTGCAACAGAGGTGTCACCTGCTGCCAGTTTCTGGCCCACTGCAATAATTTTTGACTGACGCGCGTTACGTGCTTCAGGTGTCGGGTTACGACCAGCAATCAAGAACTCTTCCACTTCTGGAGGTACAGAACCCATTTGCGGAGTTGGTGGATCATGTGACAGACCACCTGTACCCAGAACTAGTACACGCTCATTTTCAAGGTTCAGAGATTTGATGAACTGACCTACAGCACGGCCCAAAGCGATGGTGCGCTTCGTGGTTGGCATCGGTGCTGCAGCGCCATTAATGAAAATTGGAATCGTTGGATAACGATCAAGTTTGCCGTCGCACAGGAAGTGCAATGGCTGAGTCACACCATGGTCAGCTTGCATACGGTAAGAATAAGCAACGTCCACACCTTCATCGAGTACACGACGGACCAAGCCCAGTGCTTTGTCTTCAGGTACATCAATGTGTGCATTGTCTTTACCATAGTCCCAGTCCCCTGCAGCCGTCGCACGAATGCCCACGCAGAAGCTCGGCATCAGGTCATAGAAGAAACCATTGAAATGGTCAGGACCAAAGGTAATGATCAGGGTTGGGTCGTAAGCTTTTACTTCAGCAGACAGTTTTTCAAACGCTTCACGAACGGCCTGTTCTTTGCGTTTTTCCTGCGGTGAAGCAAATTCCATTAAAGGACTGTGCGATGCACAAATAAGTTTAACGGCCATGAGAGACTCCTTAAAAGGAAGGCAGCCAAGAACAGGCTGCCGAAAAGTCCATTTCAGACTAGATTTTTATTCGTCAAAGAAACCGGCACGTGGCTGACGTAAGCCGCGAATACCCAGACCGCATTCTGCATTGATCAGAACACCAGTCAAAGGACGGTTATTTTGACGAGATGCCAAGAGCACATATGAACCAGTCATATCTTCCGGCTCAGGTAAGAAATTCAGTGGCATGCCACGTGCGATTTTCTCAGGATCACGTGCATCGAGCAGGCCAAGATTTTCCTGACCCAAAGATGCAGCACCTTTGATATTCACATTCATACCTGATGGCGCAACGGCATTGACTCGGACTTTAGGTGCAAGTTCATAAGCCAGTTCTTTCATAATGCCTACACCGGCATGTTTTGATGCAGTGTAAACCGGACCGCCACCTGCAGAATAAAGTGCAGAATTTGACAGTGTGAAAATGATCGAACCTTCAGATTTCACGAGCTCATCAAGTGCAGCTTTGGCACCCAAGATCAGAGATTTGGTATTAATCCCCATAATCTCATCAAAGGCTTTTTCCAGCTGCTCACCTGAAGTATTGACGATATCGGCATAGTGATCCCAGATACCGGCATTACCCACGAAACAGTCGAGTTTACCGTAACGCTCTACAGTCGCTTTAACAGCGCGGACGTTGTCTTCATAGCTGGCCACATCACCTGCGATTGCCAGCACGCGATCACCAAAATGTGCATTCAGTGCATCGACTTTAGACTGTGAACGTTGAAGAACGGCCACTTGTGCACCCTCTTCCAGGAAACGTTCTACCAGTGCCCAACCGAGACCTGAACCACCACCAGTGATCAGTGCAACTTCGCCTTGTAGCCAACCCATGATTACTCTCCTGCCATCTCTACGTATAACGCACCATCTTCAAGTACAACTGGGAATGTTTGAATTGGGTCAGTTGCTGGTAAGCAAAGTGCCTGACCTGTTTTCAAACAGAAACGAGCTGCATGAAGTGGACATTCCACTGTACCGTCGTCTTCAAGGTAGCCTTCAGACATAGAAGCATTACCGTGTGAACAGCGGTCGTTCATTGCGAAGAATTCGCCACCGTTGTTGAATACTGCAAGCGCTTCGATACCGTTTACGCCGCAATCCACTTTTAACGCTTCGCCTTCGTCTAATTCGTCAACTTGGCAAACAAAAATCTTATTCATTAGAAGAACACACTCAGGTTATGTGAGTTATAGGTAACTTGGTCAAGCGTGATCTTACGGTTGAAGATCTGGAAGCCCAGGCCGCCTTCAACTTTGCGGATCTTGTCATGACGTTTACCACAGTAAATCGTAACGTCTTTCTCTTTCTGGGTACGGTACAGTAGGTATGTCACGTACACATCGTATTCGCCTTCAACTTCAGTTGGCTCAACAATCACGTTGCTCACCATGTGAGTGGTACGTGATGGAGGCTCTTCAGCCCAAGCCATACCAGTTTCTAGACGTGCAACACGACGTTCCAGAAGATCTTTCGTATCGTTGAATACCCAGGTAGTAGGTGGTTCAACTGAACGACGACGGTCACGCGTTTGAGCGTTTGGTGTAGTACGTAGCGTGTAAGAAATATCTTCAGCTAGCGTGTCTAACCACTCGCGGAATTTCCAGTCATCAAGAAGCTTGGCTTCTTGATACAGGAACTGACTAATTTGGTGATGAAGTTCTAAACTGATTTGACTCATTTCATAAGCTCCTTCTCATATTCGTCAGCCGCAGCTTCAACGTCTTCCCATTTTTCATGAATCAATAAATCTGCCCAACGGCGGTACATACCACGTGCTGCAGTTTCAGAGAAAATATAGTTAGTGATACCCGGGATACCATCTTCACGTACTTTCTCGTTACCTTTACCCATTTCCATAATGAGTTTGTTTTGACGCGCTTTGTAACCACGTAAAACTTTTTGGATTTCGATCCAGTTTTCAGAGTCATCTTGCTCTAGGAAACCAGCAGGACCGAAGGCACGAGTTGCAGAACGTTCAAATGCTGCTTGTACATCTTCTGGCGCGTCCGCATCACAGATACAGAATGCCCAAACTTCAGTTTTGTTTGGACCACGTGGGTGCCATACACGAAGAGTCGCAGTACCGTTCAACCAAGACAATGTAGGGAACATGGTGTTGTGACCTGCAAGACGCAGCGCACGAGTTTCACCTAGGCGTTCTTTCACTTCTTCGTAAGTTTCGCGGAAGTAGTTTGCTACTTCACCATCAACCCATACGTTTGCGTCTGGTTTCTCTGTGAAGAAGAAGCCTGAACCGTGACCACGTGAACCGTATTGGATCGCGTCTTTCGCAGTTTCCCAAACTGGACGAGCAGTTTGTGCAGCACCTAATTTCTTAGAAGATTCGTCGTCTGGTTTCGCACCAAGCACCTGAATTGCAGATGCGTGAGAGAACAACGCGTGATATTGGTCAGATGCGAACTGTTCAGCTGCAAATTTCCAGTTACACTCGATTTCCCATTTGTGTACACCACCCACAATCACAGTACCGCCTTCACGACGATCTACAACGCCGTCCAGGTACCAAGCGATATCGCCCATGTATTCTTCTAGATCTGGAGTCGTTTCATCCCAGCATCCGAAAATCAGGCCTTTGTATGATTTAACACGGTTAACTTCTACCAGACCCCATTGCTCTTTACATGCACCATGTGGGTAAGCACGATCTTCAAGCGGGATGTCTTTTAGAGAACCATCAATACCGTATGACCAGCCGTGGTATGGGCAAGTGAACGCACGTGTATTACCACAGTCTGCGAAGCTTACGCGCATAGAACGGTGACGGCATTGGTTTAAGAATGCTTTGATTGAGCCATCTTTTTGGCGTGCCACGATGATTGGATCTTCACCCATGTAGGTATTGAAGAAATCGCCAGCCTTAGGAATTTGGCTTTCATGGCAAAGGAATAACCATGTACGACCGAAGACACGTTCAAGTTCTAATTCGTAAATGTCAGGATCTGTATAGATAGATGGCGTGATACGTCCATTTTGTGCATCGACTAAAGCGTCGATTTCGCGCACATCAATTTTTCCACTCATGAAAAGCTCTCCTGTGACCAGTTATGGCACAAAGTAATAGACTCAACTTTTCAACGATGATGGATTTTAGGGCGGTTTTGGGGAAATATTTTTTTTGTTTCAATTAATAGTTTTAAGCAATTATTCTAGGCGTGTATTTTTATATTAAAACACTAATCAATCCCTCCAAAGCATTTACTTTCTAAATGACAAAATAATCTTCACGACATAGTTGTTTATAGATTATACTCTTCTGAAATTATAGTAAGACATTTTTTGGATTACTCGACGGGCTGATGATATGGAATTACGACACCTCCGCTACTTCATTACTGTGGCTGAAGAACTCAACTTCAGTAAGGCAGCACTCAAACTTTACACGGCTCAGCCATCACTTAGTCAGCAAATCAAAGATTTGGAAGAAGATGTCGGTGTCAAACTGCTACACCGTACCAAGCGTAAAGTCGAACTGACCGAAGAAGGTGCTGTATTCCTAGAACAGGCCCGCCTGACGCTGGCACAAGCTGATAAGGCGATTGCCATGGCCCGTCAGGTCTCACAAGCCAAGCAGCAGATGCTACGCATCGGTTTCGTCCCTGTCGCGGAAATGAAAATCTTCCCGTATATCCTGCCGAATCTGCGCGTGCAAAACCCTGATTTAAAAATTGAATTGCTCAGTCTGAACAATAATGAGCAAATGCGATTATTGAAGAAAGGCGAACTGGATCTGACCTTTACCCGTCACAATTTCCATAGTGATGAAATTGAAAGCCAGTTTGTGATTCGTGAGCCATTGATCTTCATTTTGCCGAAGGATCATCCTTTAGCGAAATACGACCGTATTCCAGTTAAATTACTGAATGGTATAGATTTTATTATTCCATCTGCAGAACAGTCACTCACCCTGCACAATACGATTATGGAATTTGCCAAGACCAATGGCATTGAGCTTAATATTGTGCAAAAGGCGGATAATATCCTGTTCAATATCAACTCGATTGGAATGGGCTTGGGCTGTGCCATCCTGCCAGGCTATATCGCACCATTGACCATGAACAATACTGTAATCCGCCCGCTGGATGTAGAACTTCCCTTTTTAGATCTTTATGTTAGCTATCGCAAGGATAGTAATTCAGTCGCAGTGAAGAAGTTCCTGGAACTCCTGACTCGCGTATTCTACCTAGACATTAACCGCGACGAACCACATTAATTTTCTATTTTTATAGCAGCACACGTAATTTCCTCTGAGAATACGTGTGCTTTTTTGTTTTTATTTTTTCTGATCAAAATTTCATTTTATATTCATTTTTCCTATGACAGACCACATCTAGCTTGGCTTCCAACATCTCCGACCATGGCTTATTAGGTTTAATTTTTGCTCAAATTAGGCTTCTTTTACAACTTAAGTCTAATAAGAAGTCTAAGGCCCATTTTAATTTTTGAAATTCTGATTAATAGCTAAAAGGCATTAAAAACATTCAAAAAATTCACTGAATGAAATGACACTCATTTGGCAGCAGTAAATCAAATATTTTAGAAAGAAAAAAGGATGACCGAAGCCATCCTTTTTCTAAACTGTTTACGACTTATTTTACGCCGTGTACAGCCAGGTAGTTTTTGATCACAGTGTTGAACTCATCTGATTTTTCAACTTGAGACCAGTGACCACATTGACTGAAGATGTGTGCATCAGCATTTGGCACGATGTTCAGGATGTCCCAAGTACGAGAAACCGGAATGACCACATCTTGAGTACCATGAATCAATAATACAGGTACAGTGATGTCTTTCATTTTTTCGAAGTCTAATGGGAATTCGAAACGGTCACGGTCACGTGCGCCTACTACATCCATCAAACGGTTTGATGCATAGTCATTTGCAGCAGAAGCAAAACGTACTTTCACCAGTTCGTCAGTGATCAGGTCTTTGTTCACGACAAACATAGACAGGGTTTTCTTGATGCCTTCTTCAGTTAATACAGGGTTTGCATGTGCTTTTAGTGCAGCAGTCTGTTTTGCACCGCCAGTACCCATAGACACGATACCTAGAACACGTTCAGGATAATCAAGTGCCATCTGGAATGCCAACCAGCCACCCAGAGAGTTACCCACTAACCAGGTTTTTTCGATACCTAATGCATCTAGAGTACGTACAGCATGATCCACCCATGCACGGATACCATAAGCAGTACCTGGTGCAACCACAGTTTGACCATAACCAATGGTATCGATTGCGATACAACGTGCTTGTTCACCAATTGAAGGCAGGTTTAACCACCAGTTTGCAGCAGCAGACACACCCGTACCTGAACCGTGCAGGAACAGAATAGGCGTACCTTCACCAATTTCATGGTAGTGAGTCAACTCACCTTCTGCAGTTTCAATCCATTTGTCTTCTAAGCCGAAGAAAGGATCTGTTTTATAATCAGGGATTTGAACAGTGCTCATCATGATTCCTCTTACAGTTTCTTGCTTGCGTGTTCCTCGATGACGAGAACTCGACGTCAAGTTGACTCATTAAAAATGATCTTTTTACCGTCTTATATTAACCGCTCTACTGTCTTCAACTGATATAAAATTACGATTGCATACTACAAAAAATATATTATTTAAGTATTTGTTTTAATTAATTATTTTAAATTTAAAACCCTGTTTAATTTAAGGCTTTGATTAAGTTCTTAACTCAAAAAAAAGCAGTCAGAATACTGACTGCCCTTAAAATGCGCTTAACTTAGAATTTATGGGTATAAGTCGTCGCTACGCGGTATTCTTGAAGATCTGGTTTAGTAGGATTAGCAAAATTCACATCGATATACATCGCTTGAATGCCTAATCCTTTTAACTTACCCTCTGGAACAGTGTAATTCGCAATCAGATTTAACTCATCAGTATTAAAGTTTTGATCACCTGATTGAGCATCATAACCTTTGAAATAAACTGCAGTCGCATTTAAGCCTTTGGCACCCATTTCAGAGAAGTCATAGCCATAAGAAATATTCCATGACTTTTCTTCTGGTGCAGTAAAGGTTGCAACGCCCCAGTTCACCAGATAAGGCTGCGGCACCCAGCCGCCGAGTGATGGAAATGCAGTATCACCAAACATTTGCTGATAACCCAGACCTACGGTATGCGCACCATGATTAACTTTTGCCCCTACTGACAATGCCTGATTATCAATATCACCATACAGTTTGTCACCTGAATCTGAGTTATCAAAATAACGCACATGGCTATCTAATTTGGTTTTTTCGCCTAGCGCAGTTTTGTAATTCACACCCAAGTAATGCTGTTGGTAGATGTCTTGAACATCTGCATACCAGTAGCTACCACCAATTTCAGGCGTGAACTGGTGATCTACACCGGCAATCCACATACCATCAGATTCAGGACCTAAGTCATAATGACCTTGTGTACCATCAGGTAAAGTTCTACCTGGAGAAAATAAAGCTAAATCACGGAACTGATTGTCGTAACGATTATTAATTTTATCAATATAAGCCAAAGTCAGTTTGGTATCTTTAATCTCTTTAGATTCTAACCATGCACCGCTATAAGTAGTGATGAGCTGACGAGATGGATCAAATACCAGCACTGGAGATACAGGCAATAACTCACCCACTTTCAGCTCAGTCTCAGAAACTTTAGCTTTTAAGGTTGCGCCAACTTTACCAAAATGATCTTTAGATTCTTTACCATCGTGAGGCAACACCCAATCCGGATTTTGATCACGGCCTTTGAGTTTAACTGCATGTTGAACCAGAACATCTGCACCAACCTGCACCCCACCACCAATATCGTGATAGCCTGACTTCGCATCCAAAGTCACACCTTGTGACCAAGAACCCCAATTACGTGAAGAAAAATCATCTTGATACTGACGATCTAGATAAAAGTTTTTAAATTTAAGCTGGACATTACTATCGTCAATAAAATCTGCATTCGCTGCAGTTGTTCCTAAACTTGCTGTTGCAGCAAGCATTGCTATCCATAAGTTTTGACGACGCATGGCTTATTCCTAGTAATCAAATTAAGCTATGCCGCTATCATGCTCAACTCTAGTTTTTTTAAAAATCCGACTACAGTATTAAAATTTTTCTATTAATCTCTATAGATAGAATAAGTATGCTGAAATTTGAAAAAGACTTATATTTATAAACAATTAACTAAAATAAAAAATTAACCAGATAATCAATATAAATCCATGTTTTCTCTTATATAAACAGCCATTATTTTTTTATAATTTAAAAATAACTTTTTATTTATCGTTTTTATGTTTAAGGAAATGTGTTTGATTATTTTCTTAAAATAAATAGTAATAATTAAAATATCTTATTCTATCGTTTTAATATCTTATTCATTTTATTCAAATAAATAAAAAAGCGCCCTTTCGGACGCTTTTTTTAAAATTTAGCTTTTAACTATTAAGCTTGAAGCTCTTTCGCTTTAGACATAGTCAATGCCAAATCTTCAATCATATCTTCCTGACCACCAACGGTACCACGACGACCTAGCTCAAGCAGAATTTCACGAGCAGATACGCCATATTTTGCTTCAGCACGTTTAGCGAACAATAGGAATGAAGAGTAAACACCTGCATAACCCAGAGTTGCAGCATCACGGTCAGCACGGATTTGGTGAGTCATCATTGGGATGATCAGATCTTCTGCAACGTCTTGTACTTTAAACAGGTCAACACCAGTTTCCATTTGCATACGGTTTGCAACCGCAACAAACAGTTCAAGTGGCGTATTACCCGCACCAGCACCCAGACCGGCAGATGCCAAGTCAACACGTGTTGCACCCGCTTGTACAGCAGAAACAGAGTTAGCTACGCCCATACCTAAGTTGTGGTGACCATGGAAACCGATTTCGATATCTGAACCCAAGTTAGCACGTAAGATACCTACACGGTCAGTCACGTCTTGCGGAAGCATATAACCAGCAGAGTCAGTCACATAGATACAGTTAGCACCGTATGACACCATTTTTTGTGCTTCTTCAAGTAATTTTTCAGGTGTTGCCATGTGAGCCATCATCAGGAAGCCCACAGTGTCCATACCCAGTTTACGCGCAGCAGTAATATGCTGTTCAGAAACGTCTGCTTCAGTAGAGTGAGTCGCTACACGAATAGTTGCTACACCTACATCATGTGCCATTTTCAGGTGATCAACCGTACCGATACCAGGAAGTAAAAGTGCAGATACTTTCGCTTGTTTCAGGTTTGGAATCACCGCTTTCAGGTATTCTTCATCAGTTGCAGCTGCGAAACCGTAGTTCACAGAGTTACCGCCAAGGCCGTCACCGTGTGTTACTTCAATCAGCGGTACACCTGCATCATCCAGAGCAGTTGCAATCGCAACCATTTGCTCAGGTGTAGTTTGATGGCGCATGGGATGCATACCATCACGTAAAGTCATATCATTAATAATAATCTTAGACATGAAGGTGCTCCTTAAGCTTCAACTGCATTTAAAACACGTTCTGCAAACATCTCTGCGGTACGTGCAGCTGCTGCAGTCATAATGTCGAGGTTACCTGCATATTTCGGCAGGAAGTCACCCAGACCTTCAACTTCAAGGAAGATCGATACGCGGTTGCCATCAAATACTGGACCATTCACCAGTTTGTAACCTGGTACGTATTTTTGGACCTCGAGGATCATCGCATGTACAGATTCAGTGATCGCTGCCTGATCTGGCTCACCTTCTACTAGACAGTGAACAGTATCACGCATCATCAGTGGTGGCTCAGCCGGGTTAATGATGATGATCGCTTTACCTTGTTTCGCACCACCGACTTTCTCAATTGCACCAGCAGTAGTACGCGTGAATTCGTCGATGTTTTTACGTGTACCAGGACCGACTGATTTAGTCGATACAGTCGCAATGATTTCGCCATAGTTCACAGGCTGAACGCGAGAAATCGCTGCAACCATAGGAATCGTTGCCTGACCGCCACAAGTTACCATATTGACGTTTGGCACTTCACCTTGTTCAAGCAATGCTTCAAGGTTGACAGGTGGTACGCAGTAAGGACCAATTGCAGCTGGTGTTAAGTCAATCATTAACACGCCAAGCTCGTTCAGCTTACGGCTGTTTTCAGCATGTACATAAGCAGAAGTTGCATCGAAGGCGATTTTGATGTCATCTTCAACTACGTGAGGCAGCAAACCGTCTACGCCTTCAGCAGTGGTTTTTAAACCCATTTTTGCTGCACGTGCTAGACCTTCAGAAGTTGGGTCAATCCCCACCATCCATACTGGTTCTAACCATTCGCTGCGTTGCAGTTTATAAAGCAAATCAGTACCAATATTACCTGGACCGATCAATGCACATTTAATCTTTTTCATGAATGTACTCTCTTGTATTCCCTTATTCAGCAGCAAAAGCAGCTGTTACTGAACCAAAGCCTTCAATTTCAACTTTGAATTCGTCGCCAGGCTGAGCTACAACCATTGGACCCAAAGCACCAGTCAAAATAATGTCGCCTTTTAGCAATGGACGGCCACGGCGTACCATTTCATCTGCCAGCCACACAGCAGCATTTAACGGGTTTGCCAGACATGCTTTACCCACGCCTTGAGAAACCACTTCGTCGCCACGTGTCATGACCATCTTGCAGTTCACAAGATCAAGGTTTTCCAGTTTGACAGGCTTAGAGCCCAGAACGAATGCAGCAGAAGATGCGTTATCAGCTACGGTATCAATCAGGCTGATTTTCCAGTTTTCGATACGGCTATCGACCACTTCTACAGCAGGAAGTGCATAGTCAGTTGCACTAATGATGTCTGCATACGTATGTTTTGCTTTAGTCAGATCTTCTTTGATGACCAATGCGATTTCAGCTTCAACTTTCGGTTGAATCAGCAAACCTGCAGGGATTGCTTCACCATCGCCATAGGCCATGTCGGCAAACAACATACCGAAGTCAGGCTGATCTACGCCAAGCTGTGCTTGAACCACTTTCGATGTCAAACCAATTTTACGACCTACCAGACGGCGACCTTCCGCCAGAGCACGCTCGGTATTTACTTCCTGAACGGCATAGGCAATATCTACGTCAGCACTTTCACCACCAAGTTCCGGGCGAATCGGTGCGATCGCAGTTTTTGAGAGTTCAGCAGTACGTAATGCTTGTGCAACTGATTCAACAACAGCAGAATTCGACATCAATGTTTCCTTAAACTGCAAAAATGAGGCTTATGCCGAGAACTAAGACAAGCAAAATGTTCTGACCTGATCATTTCGATCATTCCAATAAACAATTGCGCCTAGTACGGGCATATGAATAAACAGTTTTAGGATGGGAAAAATACGACGTGAATGCCAATAGTTATTTTATTTTTTGCAATAGCTATTATCTATAAATTAAATTTATAAAAATCAATTAAAAACATAATCTTATAATTATGAATTAAGTTATATCCAACTAAATAACTCAACAATCATGACAGAACAAAACCACTGTAATCACAACTTTAGACTAAAAGATAAGACCAGTTGTTCAAATCTACCGCATTGATCCGCATCTTGATCCGCATCTTCTATTTCAGAAAATGCCGGATCTTGAAGAATGACTAAGATACTGAATTAAATCGCTTCCTTCCATTGGACTTTAGCCAATAAAAAGTCATGCAAACTGCTGACATCCTTTACAATCGACAGTGGATTAAACTGTGCCAAAGTTTCCGGTGTATGTACGCCATAAGTCACACCTACACTTGGCATGGCAATGTTCATCGCCATTTCCAGATCATAAGAAGTGTCACCGACCATAATCGCTTCATGCGCATTGACACCAGTTTCAGTCAGAATTTCAGCCAGCATTAAAGGATCAGGTTTGGAGCGGGTTTCACTGGCAGCACGAGTGGCATGGAATAGTTCCAGACTATTCGTTTGTTTTAGTACCCGGTCTAAACCTTTACGGCTTTTACCTGTTGCCACCGCTAGCTTAATCCCTTCATCTTTTAAGCTATACAGCATCTCAGCTACGCCCTCAAACCAGGCATCATTGACTGAGTTCATCACATAGTGATCTGAATAGGCCTGCAAAATATCCGCATGTAATTCTGGTACAGTTGGGAATAGCCGTTGTGCGACTTCTGGCAAACCCAGCCCGATAATGCTTTTCGCATCTGCATCAGTTAAAGGTTGCTGAAACTGTTGCGCAGCAAACTGTAAACTCGACACGATCTGACCCACTGAATCAAATAAAGTGCCATCCCAATCAAAAATGACCAGTTTTATAGGTGAATTCATATAAGGTTCCTAGTATTTGATTCAGTACTAATCCACCCCGGCCCTCCTTTTTCAAAGGAGGGAGAGTTTTATCACAAAATAACTTTTATTGTGATATCACAACAGCTATTGGCTATCCAATGGCGACATGGATGTCGCCGTTGATCTGTGGCATAGGGACATGCCATCAGATCAACAGAAGGGGTTTTGTTACTTTTGCCCCCGTCAAAAGTAAAACACTGCCTACGCGATAAAATTTGAATTTATAACTACAAAACTCGGCTGTGCTTTACTTTTACCTCACCTCAGCCCTCTCCTAAAAGGAGAGGGAGATTCATTACTAAATAAATGAAGGAGTAAACCTAATTAGCAATAAAATTTACTACACCTAACTCATGAATAAAGTTATTTAAATAACGTTCCCTCTCCTGAACGAGTTTAAAGCACTGCTTTAAACGATGTGCAAGAAAGGAGACTTGCGTAGCAATGCTACTCAGGGAGAGGATTAACTTAAAAGCTAAAAATTACTCGTCATCTTCCGTAGGTATTACCACCTTATCCGCCTTTTGCGCACGAAGCTGAGCTACAAGACTCTGCATATCTTCAGGCAAAGGCGCTTCAATCGTCGGATAGCCTGGAATTTCCAGACGCATCGCATGCAGACATAAGCGGCGTGGTTTTGGTCCACGATATTCAGTTTCATGTCCGTATTTTTCATCACCTACCAGCGGATGACCAATGCTGAGACCATGTACACGAATCTGATGGGTACGACCAGACAATGGAGAAGCATACACCAGTGTCGCATGCATAAAACGCTCTGCCACATTCCACTGGGTTTTAGACTCTTTGCCTTCTTTAGAGACACGGACACGGCGCTCACCATTAGAAAGTTCATAACGATGCAAAGGTGCATCAATGAGTTGCTTATCTAGCGTTACCTGCCCTTTCACGACAGCGGCATAAGTTTTTTTAATCTTATGTTCACGTAATAAATCTTGTAGCGTTTTTAAGGTACTGCGCTTTTTCGAGATCATCACCAGACCCGATGTGTCACGGTCAATACGGTGAATCAATTCCAGGTATTTTTTACCTGTTGCAGCACGTAGGCCTTCAATCAGGCCATACGCCACACCGCTACCGCCATGCACAGCAATACCCGATGGTTTATTGACAACCATCAAGCCTTCATCTTCATATACCACACGTGACAGAAGACCTTGAGCCACCTTGTCCGAAATCGGCGCTTCTGATTCATCTTTTTGTTCATAACGAATAGGTGCCACACGAATCTGGTCGCCAATCGCCAGTTTGGTTTCGGCCTTAATGCGTTTTTTATTGACGCGAACCTGTCCTTCACGAATCAGACGATAAATCCGACTTTTAGGCACCCCTTTCAGACGACTGAACAAGAAATTATCGATTCGCTGTCCATCTTGATGTTCATCCACTTCAAACCAAGTGACGCTTTGCCATTGTTGTGTAGAATTCATACAGTTACTATGACCCAAAAATTACTAAAATTGATTAAAAACTGATCACTTAGGTTATGCTTTACACAAGAAACATAAGCTTAGCCCATAGGCAGATGATGCAAGGTTTGATATAGTCAGCGCACGGAAACCATCGTTTGTGAGTAAAAGTTGAAGCATTTCAGATTTCTCTGAACTTGATTATTCAATTAAAGACTCACATGATACGGGAAGGTCCCAAAAGAATTATGCCGACGCCGAAGGCTTATTATATCGGCAAACAAAGCAAACTGTTGCGTTTAATTGTACCTCAGGTACATAAATCAGTTTGTCTGAAAAAATATGTCGCCAACCTAGTTGGTTTTTAAACGTAAACTGATACACATCAGATTAGTCGCACCCTGAAGACGACTTCAGGCTACAGCGTTTGATGCATTGGATCTGCACAGTTTGTAAAGATACGACGACAATTCCGTATCAAGACACTTTCTATAAAGAAGGGATGATCTTCGAGCAATGTGACAGTGAAAGTTACTCACATCTAATGCACCGCTTGTCCGCCAGTGAAACGTTCAGGTGACTTTAATCGTTTAAAGATTGAAGCCGTATTGCCATCATCAATACGTGAATCAAAATACCGAAGCTGATCTATATTCAAGTAGACGCCGGGAATAAAAGACTCAGACCACAATGCCAAGCATTGGAGATCTGGGCCATTGATCCGTGATGTGTGATGTTCGCTACGTGAATAGCGATTTTTTGCTGTGTATCACTATAAGGTGTTACACCCATGAAACGTATGTTGATTAATGCAACACATGCCGAAGAAATTCGCGTTGCACTTGTCACTGGTCAGCGTCTTTACGATTTCGATTTAGAGAATCGTACCCGTGAACAAAAAAAATCTAATATCTATAAAGGTCACGTGACTCGCGTTGAACCTTCTTTAGAAGCTGTATTCGTTGAATACGGCGCAGGTCGCCAAGGCTTCCTGTCTATGCGTGAAATCGCAAACTCTTATTACAAAGCCGATCCTCGCCAAACTTCAAATATCCGTGAACTGATTACTGAAGGTACTGAACTTCTGGTTCAGGTGGAAAAAGAAGAGCGCGGCAATAAAGGCGCTGCTCTCTCAACTTTCATCTCTTTAGCTGGTCGTTATCTGGTTCTGATGCCAAACAACCCGAAAGGTGGCGGTATCAGCCGTCAGATTTCTGGTTCAGTACGTGAAGAACTGAAAGAAATGCTGGCCTCTTTAAATGTGCCACGTGGTATGAGCGTCATTGTTCGTACAGCAGGCATTGGCCGTTCTCAAGAAGAATTACAGCTTGATCTGCAACATTTGCTAGACCTTTGGGCACAAATTCAAAGCACTGCAAATTCAGGTCCATCACCTATGCTGGTCCATCAGGAAGCAGGTGTGGTAACTCGTGCCATCCGTGATTACCTGCGTGATGATGTAGCAGAAATCCTGATTGACTCTGAGCAAGCCTATAACGAAGCTTATAACTTCGTTAAAGCAGTAATGCCGCTTCAGTTAGACAAACTGAAAACTTATACATTGAATGAGCCTTTGTTTGCGCATTTCGGTATCGAAAGCCAGATTCAAACTGCTTATGAACGTGAAGTAAAACTGCCTTCAGGCGGTTCGATCGTGATCGATCAAACTGAAGCTTTAGTTTCAATCGACATTAACTCGGCAAAATCAACTCGCGGTCAGGACGTTGAAGATACAGCGTTAAATACCAACCTTGAAGCCGCTGAAGAAATTGCTCGCCAATTACGTTTACGTGATATCGGTGGCTTAGTTGTCATCGACTTCATCGACATGACCAAAGACCGCAACCAGCGTATGGTAGAAGCGAAACTGCGTGAAGCAACGCAAAGCGACCGTGCACGTATCCAGTTCGGCCAATTGTCTCGTTTCGGCCTGATGGAAATGAGCCGTCAACGTCTGCGTCCATCGCTTGAAGAAGCAACTGGTTATGTCTGCCCACGCTGTCATGGTACCGGTATGGTACGTGACCTGCGTTCTCTATCACTTTCAATTATGCGTAAAGTGGAAGAAATCGCACTACGTGAACGTCATGGTGAAGTTCAGGTTGAAGTACCGGTAGAAATTGCGGCGTTCATGCTCAATGAAAAACGTCACAGCCTGGTATATCTGGAACAAACTTCAAATACACGTGTGACTGTACTTCCACATCCACACTTGGAAACACCTCACTACGAAATTTCGTATAATCCTGAAGGTTTCGCACCGACAAGTTACGAGCGTACTGAAGCAACCCGTTCAAGCGAAAAAGAACTGGGCTATGAGTCTTCTGAGTGGCATTTAGAAGAAGAACATACGCATACCGCTGCACCAGCACCTGCTCAGCAGCAAAACAACGGCAAAAACAATAAACGCCGCAATAACCAGAATCAGCAAAATGTACAGCAAGCACCTGTTGCACAACAGGCACCTGCTCAAGTTGCAGCACCTGCTGCCAGCCCATGTGCATGGTTAGAAAACCTGTTTGTACAAAAACAGGCAACTACTGTTGATCAATCTCGCACAGCGAACAATGCTGCTGCTGCCATCGAACAGATGGTAAATGGCGGTGCGGTAAGCCGTGGTCAGTTCGGCCAGGTTGCTCCTGTAACACCAGCAGTATCTGCACAGCCAACAGCTGTTGCAGCACCAGCAACTACCGGCAATGCTTATCTGGCGCCATCGACTGTAGTCCATAAACCAGAGCGTGATCAGTCTGAAAAAGCTGAACGTGAAGAGAAATCACAGCGTCATAACAAGAAAGCACGTAGCAACAAGCACAAAGAGCCACGTGAACAGGCGCAGTCTGATAATGCATCACAACATCAGGTGCATGAAGAAGTGGTTCAGGTTTCTCGTCAGGAACAACGTCAGGAAGCGCGTGAAAACAAACGCAACTCTCGCCGTCAGCACCACAATGAGTCTGCACAGCAAAGCGATACTCACGGCAATGAGCAACAGCAAAACGTGCCACGTCGTGACCGTCGCAACCAGCAACGTCCAGAACGTCCAAATCGCCACCGCGATCCAAGTGTTCTAAATGAACAAGCTGCACCTCAAGCACCTGCTGCCGTTGAAGCGCCAGCAGTCAATGAAAAGCAAGTTCGTGTGGAACTGGTCGATGCTCCTCGTAAAGAAGTGATGCCAACAGCAATGGTGGTAAATATTGACGAGGCGAAAAGCGAAATTGTGGCATTGAATGACACTGCTCCAGTCGCAAAACCTGCTGTTGAAGTGACTGCCCCTGCCGATGCTCCTGTAGAAGCACCAGCTGCGGAAGAGTTCCTGGCTGAAGTGACTGCATCTGCTCCTGCAGAGAAAACGCCTGAAGCTCAGTCATCATCAAAACAGCGTGCCAGCAATGACCCACGTCAACGTCGTCGCGACCGTCGTGCTGCACAAGGCCAACAGGCGAAAACTCAGCAATTGACACCATCACAGGTGCCAACACTTGGCCAATACACTATTGGTAGCCTGATTCGCCATGTTTATGGTGAAGACTGTTCAGTCCTGATTGAACAGTTCGGTCTGTTGCCAACGTTTAACCGTGCATTGCAAAAGTTCACGCAGGAATATAATGCGACTTTAGCAACGGTTTCGACCGCGACCACAGAGAAAAAACCTGTAACTCGTGATGTAGAAGTCAGCAAAGCGCAGCCTGAAGCAGAACCTGCTCCTGTGCTGGATTTAACTCCGCCTGCACCAGTTTCAGAGAAACGTGTGGCGAATGATCCACGTGAGCGTCGTCGTCTCGCCAAACTGGCTGCCGAGCAAGCATTACAGCAGGCTAAACAGCAAGCACAAGCTGAAGCAGAATCTACTGCGGCTGAACCTGCTGCAGAAGCAACGGCTCCAGCGGAAGAAGCGAAAGCTGAAAGTGCTGAAGCTGCACCTGCTGAAGCTCCGGTAGCTGCAGTAGAAAGTGCTGATACAACTGAAGCGACTCAAACTCCTGAGCCAGCTGCGGAAGCATCTGTAGAAACTGCGAAAGCTGAACAGGCTCCCGCTGAAGAAGTCACTGAAACAACTACAGTTGAAGTAACTCCAGCAGAAAGCGAAGCTACGCCTACCGAAACTCCGGAAGCCGATAAAGCTGAAGAAGCTGTAGCAAAAGCTGAAAAACCGGCTGCCCGCCCACGTCGTCCACGTGGCCGTCCACCGAAAAAAACCAATACTGCAACTGAGTCATAATTCGCCCAATTGCAGTTAACTAAAAAACCTAGTCATTTCGGTGGCTAGGTTTTTTTTGCTAGATTTTGTCAGAATAGGTTGATTACTCTAGTTTCAACACGCTAAAAGATGGCTATCATCCGTTTATTGCATATAAATTAAACGCATTGGATACGAAAAATAATAGGACGCCCATGACCCAGACGAACCAACCCGATCTTATTGGCATTGCAGATGTCGCAGCCAAAATCCCTGCCTTCATCAGTAAGGTCCCTAATCTGCTGAACGGACTGCGACAGGCTTATTTACGTACTCCCAATACGCCCGCAGGCCTGGGTTTAGCTTTTGAAAAAGCAACACAGCGTAATTCTGAAGGTATTGCATTACGTTTTGAGGATCAGTCCTATACCTATGCTCACCTAAATGGCTGGGCGAACCAGATCGCACATTTCTACCTTTCTCTCGGTGCACAGAAAGGTGATGTGGTGGCCGTGATGGTCGAGAACCGTCCGGAGTTCATTGCCAGTGTGATTGGTCTGGCCAAGCTGGGTATCACGATTGCGCTGGTGAATACCTCTCAGGTCGGCAAAGTCCTGACACATAGTATTAACCTGGTGAAACCGATTGCGGTCATTGTCGGTGAAGAGTGTCGTGCTGCCGTTGATGAAATCCGCAATAATCTCAATATTGCCGCTGACCGTTTCCACTGGTTTGCCGATCAGAACACACAAGAAAATACCGGACAAGCACCTGAAGGGTTTATCAACCTAGCAGAGCAGATTGACCAGTTCCCGAAATTCAATACACCGACTACGCATTCGGTACAAGGCAAAGACGGCCTGTTCTATATCTATACTTCAGGTACTACCGGCTTACCTAAAGCGGTGATCTTTACCAATAGCCGCTGGACACTCGCCTATGGCACCTATGGCCATGTCCTGAACCTGAATAAAGATGATGTGATGTACTGCACCCTGCCGCTTTATCATGCGACAGGTATTGTGGTGTGCTGGTGTGGGGTGATTGCCGGAAGCAGTACTTTTGCCATCCGCCGTAAATTCTCCACCTCTTCCTTCTGGAAAGATGTCAAAAAGTTTGATGCTTCTGCGATTGGTTATGTCGGTGAACTTTGCCGCTACCTGATGGATGCCCCACCGTCTGAACTGGAAAAAGGCCATCGTGTCACCAAGATGATTGGTAATGGCATGCGCCCGAACATCTGGGATAAATTCAAATCCCGTTTTGGCATCAAGGAAGTACTGGAACTGTATGCCTCAAGTGAAGGTAATGTCGGTTTCAGCAATGTCTTTAACTTTGACAATACTGTCGGTTTCTCACCAACGCCTTATGCCATTATCGAATTTGATAAAGATAAAAATGAGCCTGTACGTGATGCCAAAGGTCGCTGCAAACGGGTGAAAAAAGGTGAAACCGGTTTATTGATTGGTAAAATCACCCGCCGCTCCCCTTTCGATGGCTATACCGATCCGGAAAAGAACAAGGCGGTCATCATGCATGACGTGTTCAGCAAAGGTGATTCCTACTTCAATACCGGCGATCTGGTACGTAATATCGGTTTCCGTCATGCCCAGTTTGTTGATCGTCTCGGTGACACCTTCCGCTGGAAAGGTGAAAATGTTTCAACGACTGAAGTCGAAAACATGCTGACCGAGTATGACAAAATTATCGAAGCTGTAGTTTATGGTGTAGAAATTCCAAATACCAATGGCCGTGCCGGTATGGCTGCAATTACCCTGCAACCGGGAAGCACCCTGGATGAGCAAGACCTGAAAAATATGGTCAGCACCTTTAAACGCTGTCTGCCTGCATATGCAGTTCCAGTTTTTCTGCGCATTCAAGAACAGGTAGAAACGACCGGTACCTTCAAGTATCAGAAAAACAAACTGAAAGAACAGGCTTTTGACCCAAACAAAACCGATGAACGCCTGCTGGTTTTATTGCCAGGCAGCGATGCGTATTGTGAGCTGACTCAAGAAATTTTTGAGAATATTCAAGCCTATCAATATCGTTTCTAAGTGCTGAAGTTGCCTATTTTTTGTTTAGATAAAGCAGAATTGTTGTATTTATAATCAAACATAGGCAACTTTGTTATTTTTTACTTGCGCTGCAATGAGATCTTGCTACAATACGCTCCATCAAACAAAGTGGTGCTTTCAGAACTCTTTAGTTTCTTTTGCACTGCACAATTAAGCCTTGCTTGATTGTTGGTTCAGGGCCGTTAGCTCAGTTGGTAGAGCAGTGGACTTTTAATCCATTGGTCCCGCGTTCGAGTCGCGGACGGCCCACCATTAAATTTGATATCCCCTGATGGGCCGTTAGCTCAGTTGGTAGAGCAGTGGACTTTTAATCCATTGGTCCCGCGTTCGAGTCGCGGACGGCCCACCATCATTTCTAAAATCTCTTTTTAGAAACTTCAATCAAAGCTACTTTGATTACCCGAATGGGCCGTTAGCTCAGTTGGTAGAGCAGTGGACTTTTAATCCATTGGTCCCGCGTTCGAGTCGCGGACGGCCCACCATTCTCCCCTCTATATTTATTTCTTCTTTCAATATTCTTATAATATTTCCTATATTATTCAGTTCATTCTTTTTATTTAAGCGCAATTCATCCTGACAATTTTAGAATCGCCATTTCCATTTACTCTGTTTTTAAATTTTTTACAGATTTTATCGCTTTTATTCTGTCATCTTAAATTCAGAATCTTTGACCAACTCATACGCTTTAGAAGGTGCAGGATAACCCTGATCAAATAACTGCTGGTTTGCCCGTTCTTTTTCGTCATAAATTTTTTCCAGATTCATGACCAGATGGGTTGGGCTTTTAATTGTATAATAGAATTTTGCCCCCTCTTTACGGTCCACGATCAGTTCAGTTTGTTCCGGATTAATCGTCCAGCGGTCCTTACGATAGGTCACATTGCTTTCGGTCTGAACTCGTCTGGAATTATTCACAAAGACTTTGCCATAATGCACGATACTGCGATGCACTGTACCATCTGGCAATAAAGTCAAAATAAACACCGACTTCCCTTCCGTACAAGGTGCAAACCGTCCGTCACAATCAATTTGGGTAAGATAACGCCCGACATAGCTTTTGGCATAATCCGGTACAGGTTTAGGATCGACATTTGGTTCTACAGGCAATGCATTATAGGTTGCAGTCTGGGTGAGCGATTTAGCATTACGGGTGTCATAACTTTCATTGGCGGCGGAGATGACTACGCCATCTTGTGCCAAAGTTTTCGTAGTATCAGGTAAGGGTTTGCTTTGATGGTCATCACAGGCAATCAGTCCTGCAACACTTCCCAGCACAAATCCAAGCCGGCATAAACCACTTAAATGATGCGATACATTCGATTTCATTTTAAAAATATACCTGAAGGGGTGCACATCGATATAGGCAGACGACTCACTGAAAACTTATAAGTTTTAATAATGAATTCAATGGAATTTTTATGATCTTAGTGATTTTTTAAGGATTATTTAATCTCCCGTAACATTACTTAACGAATTTATTTTCAATAGATACTTTAAAAATTCAGATAAAACTCCATTCTTATAAATACGAGTCATTTTTTAGACTCAACCTTATTTTTTCTTTTAGGAGACTTGGATGGCCAATGTTGGTTTATATCGCTCTAACCGCTCAAACATGATCGCAGGTGTAATGGGTGGTATTGCTGAACGTTTTGGTTGGAACGCAAATTTATTACGCTTGATCTTCGTGATTATTTCGGTTATGAGTGCTGCTTTCCCGGGTATCTTAGTTTATCTGGTTCTATGGCTGGTGATGCCAAAAAAGAATTCTATGCCTGATTATGCTGCGAGCAGAACTGATTATGAACGTCCTGTGCGTACCGTGAATCAGGATAAAGACTACCGATAAAATCGTTTCCTCTTTCACCTAAATATTCATATGGTGAAATTTTTATGCCACGGTCCTTCCCCCAAAAGATCGTGGTTTTTTTTGCCTGATTTTTAGGTTTTGGTCTTATTACCATTTTATGCTTTACCCTGCTCGCCTATTCAGGATAAGTTGATACTTTCTATTTGAAATGGATTTCAGATGGCGCAGGCAGAATGGATTGTGCTTTGGCTGTGTGCGATCGCGGCATTACTGCATGGGGTCAGTGGTTTTGGCTTTCCTATGCTGAGTACGGCTGCCTTATCCAGTGAATATGCCTTAAGTACAGCAGTCACCCTGGTGATTCTCCCCTGCCTGTTATTGAATCTTTGGATGCTTAATAGTGATCCAAAACATGGCCTGTTGCAGAGCATTCGCTATTATGCCTCACGCTATTGGCCACTCATGCTCAGCAGTCTGGTCGGTAGTGTGCTGGGGGTCAAACTACTTATCTGGATCAATGAAGGCTATCTTAAATTATTGCTGGGTCTGGTGATTATCTTTTATGTGCTGGATCAATTACGTCCTACTCCGCTTCGGGTCAGTAGCAGTCAGCTCAGTATGCTAGGATTCGGTTTACTGGCCGGCATGATTGGAGGTGCAACCAATGCCATGGCACCCTTCCTGATGATGTATCTGCTTAGCTGTCAGCTCTCCAAAACTGATATCGTCATTATCAGTAATCTCAACTTTATTGCCAGCAAACTGGTGCAGTTGACCTTACTCTTCCCGGTCCTCATTTCTTTACAAACCCATCAGCGACATATCCTGCTCGGAATCACGTTATTTGCACTCATCGGCGTCTGGCTGGGTGGAAAAATACGGCATCGACTTTCCCAGCAACATTTCAAATATCTGGTGCTGTTTTTTCTATTTGGACTGGGGATTTACGCACTTTGGCAAAGTGTGGGATTATTACAACACTCTACTATACTGTTTAAATAATATCTTTTTTAATCAAAACACATATTCACTTTTATAAGAATTTCAAAAACGCTTTTAAATAAAAAAGTTGAGCAAGGAGGTTGTATGAACGACCCTTTACGCACCCCGACTAATGCCATGCCAAAAGGAATTCGCAAAGGCTGGATTTTAATTGTGATCGCTGCCGTGATCTCTTATGGCTTGTATCATATTTTACCCTATGACGGAAATGCCAATAAGGGATTGGCCCTACTGACCTTTATCGCCATTCTATGGCTGACCGAAGCCCTGCATATTACGATTACAGCCCTACTCATACCGGTACTGGCGATTGTATTGAGTATGCCGATGGCAGATGGTGATGAACTGGTACCGATTAGCATGCAGGCAGCACTCGCTACCTTTGCCGATCCCGTGATTTTCCTGTTTTTTGGTGGTTTTGCTTTGGCTACGGCGCTGCATATCCAGAAACTGGACAAGAAGATTGCCACATGGATTATCTCGCTCTCCGGTGGACATCTCGGTGCTTCGGTACTGGCTATCTTTTTAGTAACTGCTGCCCTGTCGATGTGGATTTCCAATACCGCCACCGCAGCTATGATGTTGCCTCTGGCGCTGGGTTTACTTGCGCATCTGGATGCCGAAAAAGAACGTAAAACCTTTGTATTTATTCTGCTCGGGATTGCCTATTCAGCCAGTATTGGTGGCTTGGGCACCATCGTCGGTTCTCCACCGAATGCGATTGCAGCCAAAGCCCTCGGTTATGACTTCGCTGACTGGATGAAAGTCGGCCTGCCAATGATGTTCATTATTCTGCCAGCAATGTTGATCAGTCTGTATGTGGTATTGCGTCCAAAACTGAATCATAAGGTGAATTTTATCACTGAAAATATCCCCTGGACCACCACCCGTATTGCGACGATGGTGTTGTTCCTCTGTACGGCGATGGCCTGGATTTTCAGTAAAAAATTGACTGAAAATTTCGGTATTTCACAGCCTGATACCTGGATCGCGATTCTGGCAGCCTGTCTGGTGGTGATTCTGGGTACGGCTACATGGAAACAGGTTGCTGAAAATACCGATTGGGGCGTGCTCTATCTGTTTGGTGGCGGCTTGACCTTAAGTGCTGTCTTGAAGGATTCAGGCAGTTCTCTGGTTTTAGGTCAAACACTGGCAAATGCTTTCGGTGACTCCTCGCCTCTCGTAATTATCTTCGTTGTGGCAACCTTCATCATCTTCCTGACTGAATTTACCAGTAATACTGCCTCGGCTGCCTTACTGGTTCCGGTCTTTGCCGCCATTGCCGACCAGATGGGTATGCCTAAAGAGATTCTGGTGATTGTGATCGGGATTGGGGCTTCTTGTGCCTTCATGCTACCTGTGGCGACACCACCGAATGCGATTGTGTTTGGTACTGGCCATATTCAACAAAGTGAAATGATGAAAGTCGGCTTTGTCCTGAATATCATGTGTATTTTCTTGGTTTCCCTGTTTATTTACTGGTTCTTTATCTAAGTTTAAATAAATCCAGATTCCAAATTAAAAAGCACCCGAGGGTGCTTTTTTTTCAGAACTATTCAAAACAGCTTTAAGCTCTCATTTTAAAATGGTTCAGTTCCTGATTCAGGGCAGCGATAATATCTGCGCGGCTGATAATTCCGACCAGACGCTGCTCACTCACTACCGGAATATAGTTAAAGGAACGCTCCACAAAATAGGGCACCAGATCCTGAATCGGCTGCAATGGCTGCACAGTGACCACTTTGCGGGTCATAATATGTTTGACTTGATGTTCCCAGCTGCTGCGCACATCTGCAGCACGTTTAAACCATTCTACCACCTGATACATGGCCAGCGTTCCCACCAGCTTGCCTTCCGCATTAACCACCGGCAGGCTCATCAGGTTCATTTCTTTAAATTTATCCAGTGCATGCTGAATATTATCATTGGCATGCAGGGTCACCACGTCTTTAGTCATAATGTCCTGACAGGTAAACTGGTTGACCGCACGGGCATTGGCTCGGTCCTGCGCTTCCAGAATAATCTTTTGCAGGTCATATTCACTAATGTCCAGCAGCTCAGTTTGCTGATCTAGTACTTCCTGAATATCTTGCGGCTGAATAGTGACTTTCTGGGTCGGGGTCGGATCTTTGGAACGGGTATTCAATTGCGCCTGCTGCGGATAACGCTTGCCAATCATTCGATTAAAGACGATCGCAATTACCATCAATAAGATCGAATTCAGCAGCACCGGATAGAAAACGAAAGCATAGCCGAGTTCATGCACCGCATTGCCGCCGAGTACCGCCGTAATAGCCACAGCACCACTCGGTGGATGCAGGGAATCGGTGGTCATCATCAGGATAATAGCCAAAGCTACCGCTAGACTAAAAGCTTCCGTCGGACTGGCAATAAACAAGGCACAGGTCACACCCACTACCGCAGCAATAGTATTACCTACCAGAATATTCCAGGGCTGTGCCAAGGGACTGGCCGGAACTGCAAACAGCAGCACAGATGAGGCCCCCATCGGCGCAATATACCAGGCTTCAAAATCACCCAGAATCCATAAACTCAGTAATGATGATACCGTGAGACCCAGTAGTGCCCCAATACCGCAGAGTAAACGGTCCTTGAGTGGAAGAACTTTAAAATTCGGTTTTAAGGTATTGAGCCAGTCGAGATTGGAATGGAACACGGCGCGCCTGATTTTAATGTTTACAGATTTTGCGCATTATAAAACTAGTCGCTTTAAAGATGTATTTATTTTATATCTTTTAATTACACTTAAATGGATGCTGTTTAAAAAGCTAAGTCACACACCAGAGAAAAACCATCCATCTAGTCCTATTTTACTATTCAATCTCTCATAGGATTTTCAATAAGATCATTCATGTCAGGTGATTTTAGTCTCAGCTTCGCTATGAGAACCAGATTTAATCAGAGGTTCGATTTTGAGCAGCTCGACCTGACCATAATAGGTTGAAAATGCTACATCTCCGGCATCTACCCCAGTACCAATGCGAATCAGCTCGTCGACCGGGGCTAAACGGGTCGGATCAAACTGCACCCACCCTCCTTCCAGATAGGCTTCAAAAATGGCATGAAAATCGGGTAAAAATTTTTCAATTTCCACATAACCGACCACCATGCGTGCCGGAATTCCTAAAGCACGACACAGCGCAATGCCCAAATGAGCAAAGTCACGGCATACACCTGCTCGGTGGACCAGCACATCCGTTGCAGTCGTAAACTGATCAGAACAGCCAGAGACATAAAAAATATTGTTATAAATCCACTGTTCGATGGCTTTTACACGCGTATAGCCGGGTATCATCCAGCCAAATGAACGTTTCGCCATTTCTAGTAATAAATCTGAATTGCAATAGCGGCTGGCCAGCAAATAAGGTAGTACTTCATCCGGCAGGTCTGGAATTTTGACTTCACTCAAGTTTTGCCTCAGATCATTCGGAATGCTCGGCTGACGGGTAACTGTCGCGCTATAGTTCAGTTCAAATGCCTCACAGGGTTCGAGTTGCAACCGGATATGACGGTTTTGATGCTGAGCATCCTGAAATTCATGCCACTTGACCGGCATATTCATAGTGAGCTGTTCTCCGAGAATATTCTGATCGGGATGATGGGCGACCTGAACCATAAAAATAAATTCGGTAGGTTGCACAATCTTGTATTTTAAATGGCACTGAATTTGGTAAGTGGTCATGAAGTTCCTTATTATTAGGCATTATTATATTGTGTGAAGATTAAACTAATTCTAAGACCGCAATCGTATGAGATCAGTTTAACTTTATCGCGCTTCAGTGAACAGGATGCTATACATCTGATTTATTCCTGATTTTTGGATCTCATCCCATTGCTATTCCAGCATAAAATTGCAGCAAAGCCGCGCAAAATCTGGCATGAATGAAGACCATTTTAATTTTTTCCAAAATATTTTCAGCGTATTAACCCTTTGCCACTCCCCTGTAAAATCCTTATAATCAAGCACAATTTTTCTCTAATTTTAAGTGGATGACCATGAGTCGCGCCATATCGCATATTGATACCTTCCAAGGCTTAATTCTTGCCTTACAAAACTACTGGGCGGAGCAAGGCTGCGTCGTGTTACAGCCTTACGACATGGAAATGGGTGCAGGGACATTCCACACTGCAACTTTCCTTCGTGCGTTAGGTCCCGAAACCTGGAATGCTGCTTATGTTCAGCCATCACGCCGTCCGAAAGATGGTCGTTATGGTGAGAACCCGAACCGTCTGCAACATTATTACCAGTTCCAGGTTGTGCTTAAGCCAAACCCGGACAACATCCAGCAGCTTTACCTAGATTCTTTAAAGGCAATCGGTATTGATCCTTTAGTTCACGACATCCGTTTCGTGGAAGATAACTGGGAATCTCCAACACTGGGCGCATGGGGTCTAGGCTGGGAAGTTTGGCTGAACGGCATGGAAGTGACTCAGTTCACTTACTTCCAGCAAGTCGGTGGTGTTGAATGCTACCCAGTAACCGGTGAAATCACTTATGGTCTGGAACGTCTGGCGATGTATCTGCAAGGTGTAGACTCAGTTTACGATCTGGTTTGGACCAAAGGTCAGTTCGGTACTGTGACGTATGGCGATGTGTTCCATCAAAATGAAGTAGAACAATCGACTTATAACTTCGAATATGCACCAGTAGAAAAAATGTTCGAACTGTTCGATTTCTACGAAGCTGAGGCGACCCGTTTAATCGAAGCTGAACTGCCATTACCTGCTTATGAGCAAGTGATTAAAGCATCACACAGCTTTAACCTGTTAGATGCGCGTGGCGCGATCTCTGTGACTGAACGTCAGCGTTATATTCTGCGTGTGCGTACTTTGGCACGTTCAATTGCGACCAGTTATGTAGCAGCACGTGCGAAACTTGGTTTCCCAATGGCAGAACCTCACCTACGTGACGAAGTCCTGGCTCAGCTTAAAGCTCAAGTAGAAGCAGAAGCGGCTCAAGCAGAAAAATCAGCGGAGAACAAATAATGTCTAAACATACAGTTTTATTTGAACTTGGCTGTGAAGAACTTCCTCCAAAAAGCCTGAAAAAATTACGTGATGCTTTAAAAGCTGAAACTGAAAAAGGCTTAAAAGATGCGGGTCTGGCTTTCGATGCGATCGAAGCTTATGCAGCGCCACGTCGTCTGGCACTTAAAATCGTAAATGTTGATGCTGCTCAAGCGGATACGCAAAAACGTTTTGACGGTCCTGCTGTGCAAGCGGCTTATGATGCTGAAGGCAAACCAACCAAAGCACTTGAAGGCTTTATGCGCGGTCAAGGCATTACGGTTGATCAGGTGTCTACTTTCCAGGCCGGTAAAGTTGAAAAAGTCTGCTACCTGAAAGATGTGAAAGGCCAAAGCCTTGACATTTTACTGCCACAAATCCTGCAACATGCTCTGGATCAATTGCCAATCGCAAAACGCATGCGTTCTGCTGCTAGCCGTACTGAATTCGTTCGTCCGGTAAAATGGGTGGTCTTGTTAAAAGACAGCAATGTGATTGATGCAACCATTCAGGATCATAAAGCAGGTAACGTGACTTATGGCCACCGTTTCCATGCGCCTGAAGCGATTATTCTGGCCAATGCAGATGCGTATCTGGATGCCCTGCGCGCTGCGAAAGTGATTGCGTCTTTTGAAGAGCGTCAAGCAATCATCGATCAGCAAGTCAAAGCGCTGGCTGATGAAGTGAATGCGATTGCCATTGTTCCTGCGGATCTGCGTGACGAAGTCACTGCTCTGGTTGAATGGCCAGTTGCTCTTCGTGCCAGCTTTGAAGAACGCTTCCTTGCAGTTCCTCAAGAAGCACTGATCACCACGATGCAGGACAACCAGAAGTATTTCTGTCTGGTGAATGCTGAAAACAAATTACAGCCTTACTTCATTACCGTTTCAAATATTGAGTCTAAAGATCCGACTCAAATCATTGAAGGTAACGAAAAAGTAGTTCGTCCGCGTCTGTCAGATGCAGAATTCTTCTTCCTGCAAGACCAGAAACAACCGCTTGCGTCTCGTAAAGAGAAACTGGCCAACATGGTATTCCAGGCACAACTGGGTACACTTTGGGACAAATCTCAACGTATTGCCAAACTGGCGGTAGCACTTGCGCCGATTACAGGCGCAAAAGCTGAAGATGCTGAAAAAGCTGCTCTTCTTGCTAAATGCGACTTAACTTCTGAGTTGGTGGGTGAATTCCCAGAACTTCAAGGGATCGCGGGTACTTACTACGCACGTCTTGAAGGTGAAAATGATGAAGTGGCTGAATCTTTAGGTGAGCAATATTTACCTAAATTCGCGGGTGACGTTTTACCGAAAACTAAAACGGGTACAACGATTGCGCTTGCTGACCGTTTAGATACCTTGACTGGTATTTTCGGTATTGGTCAGGCACCTACAGGTTCTAAAGACCCGTTTGCGCTACGTCGTTCTGCGATTGGTATCCTGCGTTTAGTGACTGAAAACGAACTGGATGTATCTATCGAAGACCTGATCAGGCTGGCATTAGCTGCTTATGGCGATGTATTGAAAGACCACGACAAGACTCTGGCAGATGCGGTTGCCTTCCTGGAAGGTCGTTACCGTGCGAAATACGAAGACCAAGGTGTTGATGTTGACGTGATCCAAGCCGTTCAAGCATTGTCACCAAAATCTCCACTTGATTTTGACAAGCGTGTGAATGCGGTAAATCACTTCCGTGCATTGCCTGAAGCTGCTGCGCTTGCTGCTGCGAACAAACGTGTTGCCAACATTCTTGCCAAAGAAGCTGCACCTGAAGGTGCTGTGGTTGAAGCCAATCTGGTGGAAGATGCTGAAAAAGCATTATTCGCTGAACTTGCGAAAATCACTCCAGTGGTTGAACCATTATTTGCTTCTAAAGATTACACTGCTGCGTTATCTGCATTGGCTGCCCTGCGTGCGCCAGTAGATGCATTCTTTGATGGTGTAATGGTAATGGCGGATGATGCTGAACTAAAAGCAAACCGTTTACGTCTGCTTGCTCAGCTTCGTGACCTGTTCACTAAAGTTGCGGATATTTCAGTGCTTCAACACTAAGTGTTAATTGCTTGAAATTTAAACAAAACCCCGCTATAAAATAGTGGGGTTTTTTATTGATGACAAATAATGCAAGCAAATTATAAAACTTATGATTTTCAAAAGAGTCGTGATCGTATAGATGAAATTTTAAACTCTTCAGATAATAATTACGAAGAAAAAGAATCGATCCCAAATCGCGATAATTTAACTTTTAATAATGGGTACTATATCTGTTGCTCTGCCATATTTATTGACATGAGAGGTTCAAAGGAATTCTCGAAAAAACATACAAGACCTGTTACTGCAAAAATATATAGAAGCTATATCTCAGAGCTAGTTGCTGTTCTTAATAGTAATATAAGATTAAGAGAAATTTACATAGAAGGCGACTGTGTATGGGGTGTTTTTAATACCCCAAATAAATCTGACGTAGATAGTATTCTCGATACAGCTGCCCAAGCTGCTTCACTTATCGATACATTAAATGTCAAACTCAGAAAGAAAAAGTATTCTGAAATAACAGTAGGAATAGCGTGCCATGATGCAGATGTTCTTATGATTAAAGCAGGTTACAGTGGTAGTGGTATTAACGAAGTAACTTGGATTGGAAAACTTGTAGGTGAAACTGCTGACCTATGCTCTAAAGCCAATAGATGGAACTCAGAAAGGACTCTTTATAGCAAAAAATTTTATGATAGTTTGACCGATGAAGAAAAAAAAAGAATAGATTGGATAAATTGGAATTACACTTACGAATGCTATGAAGGAAATACTATTTATACTTCAATGAATAATTGGGTATTAGAAAATGGATAAATTTGAATTTCTACATTCTGCTATTCAAGATACCCAACAAACTATTCGCGCAATTGATTTTAAAATTGGAGCTTTACTAGCTGGATCTATTGTCCCCTTTCCTAAAATTCGTGAAATTTTTGAGTTTCTCACAGAAACTGGTCTTTGGTGGCAGGAAGCGCTAGCTTGGATTATCTTTATTGTTTGGTTATTAATAGTTTTTATTCTTTTAGCGGCTTTATCCGCAATTGATAATCCAAGTAAACATATCAACGATGGTTATGCTCATAAAGGTTATTACTACGGTGGAGGAACATTTAATTTCAATATTGTAAATGGTTTTTTTCGTACTGATATTCGTACTCAGCGAACTGTACAACAATATGCAGATGAATTAGATAATGCAAATTTTCCATTTTTAAAAGAATTAAGTTTTGAACATTTGAAACTGATCTATATTCGAGATCTCAAATTTTATCGTTTAAAATTTGCTGTAATTCTAATCGCATTACTTATTATCTTAGGCTCATTATCATTTTTATTCACACCTGATACTAGGAAAGTTGAATTACAAGAAAATCATATTACTCAATCGAAATAACTAAATGAAAAAGTATTCACTCTCCATTACTCAATTTTTGATGATTGGCATTTTCCCCCAATCATCACCGAAATTTCAGTATTTGCAGGGATTCAACGTACTTTTTGGTTACACATTTTTAGCTTTATTATGATCACCATTTTGGTGATTCTATATAACTATGCATGAAAAAAATCAGACCATACAACTTAGCCCTTAAGCTCAAAAACTATAGGCATATCCCTATATATTTCATATACTCACCTTAACAACACTCAACAAGAAAGAAGCGCATGAAATTTCAAACACTCATTATGACGACTCTTGCGGGTATCGCACTTACAGCATGTACATCTCAACCGACCATTCCACAGCTGGAACTGGGCGTATTACAGGAAGTAAAAAATCTCGAAGTTATTCCAGAAACAACCAACAATAAGGCAAAACTGACCAAATTCCTCGACAAATGCGTGATTGAATTTACTGGCGACATCGGCAACAACCGTTCAGTTGAACAATGGTCATTTAAAGGCCTGACCCTGATTGATGCCGGTTCAGCAACTTTCCAGCGTGACGGTACCAGCACGGCACAAAAATTTGACCTGCACGATACGGCAGTACAAAAGAACTTTGTAATTCTGCGCAATCATTTTGCTAAAGATGCCCTAACTCAATGTGATTAAATAGATCGCCCTGTTTTTATGATGAAAATAGGGCTATTTATTTGAATGAACAGAAATTTAATTTTTCTTCTGATTTAAACTGCCTTTTCTTCCTTTTAAAAATTATAAGATCCTCGCATCAAACTACGCTGAACCTATACTCTCTCCATAGCTTATTCATTGTTTTTGGCTGATTATCCGTTACACTGAAAACCAAACTCAGACCGCTCTTTGACGAATTCGAGGTCGATCCATAATGAATATCAAAACCCCAATTATTTTAACGACAGCTTTAATGTTCTGCGCACCTGTATTTGCACAGACCGAAACCACTCAGACCAACAAACCGATTGCACCTTATGGTGAGAATCCGAACCTGCTGCATGTGTTTGCCTATAAAGCACAGGAAGGCGTTATCAATACCGCTGAAAAAGTAGGTGAAGTCACTGAAAAAGGCATTGCCAAAATCAAACCGGGTGTAGACCGTGCCTGGGGCAATACCAAGTCTGCAGCATCAGATACCATCCAGAAAGTAGATCAGGGTGCGACTCAGGCAGCACAGCAAACGGGTCAGAAAATTCAGCAAACCCGAGAAGTCTGGCGCGGCAATTCACAACAGGCACCGATCGTGCAGCAGCCTTTGAGTCAGCCATCTACCGCAACTCAAAATTCATCGGTATCACAGCCCCAGTCAAGTTCCGGTACAGCGACCAGTTATGCAGTAGATGATCTTTAAATCATCGAATTGAAAAAAGCCCATTACGGGCTTTTTCTTTTAAGCATTGAAGATAGTTGAGTCTTTCTTTAGACTGAACTCAAATAAAATCATGAGAAGATAATAAAAATGAAAAAAATTCTCCTCAGCTTTATCGCCGGCATTCTGTGTGGTGTAGCCATCCTGTACATCACTTTACTGGTTTCAGGTGAAACCGTGACCTCAATTGCTGCGATTGATGATGAATTATCCTCCATCCCGAGCCTGTCTAGTGCGAATCCTTATAACCATAAAACCGAAGGCGAAAAAATCCAGCATATAGAACACTTGGAGGAAGCTGAATTTAGGCCCGCCTCTGGCAATAATGCCGACCTGTATCGGATCAAGGATATGTGTAAATTAAGAATCGGGACTCAAGGAGATGACATTTATAGCTATCGAACTGCTTATTTTTCGCAGAATCATCTGATTTATATGTTTGAAACCCATTATCGAACATCTTATGACAAGCGTCCCGATGAACGGGTACCCGAATTTAAGCGCGTCTATCAGGAAATTATATTTAACCCCCGGTCTGCACTGGTTCAGAGTGAATTTTTAAAGCTATTAGATAAATATATTACGCCAGAAAACCGAAAAAAATGCTGATCGAATTTAATCAGCATTTAGTTTTTATTTGGCAGTTTTTAATTTACCTGACGGATAGGCCGGCCTTGCTTAAAGGCTTCTACATTTTCCACCATCTGATCCACAATGCGTTGACGCGCATCAACGCTGCCCCAAGCATTGTGCGGTGTAACGATCAGGTTAGGAATTGAGGCATCGAGCAATACATTTCCCTCTTTCGGAGGCTCCACGGTAAGCACATCCGTCGCAGCACCGGCAATTTTGCCTTCGCGTAAGGCCTGAGCCAAAGCCTGTTCATCGACGATTCCACCACGCGCACAGTTAATTAAAAATGCACTTGGTTTCATCGCGTCCAATTCGGCATGACTGATTAAATGACGGGTATCTTCCGTTAAAGGGCAATGCAGGCTTAAAAAATCCACTTGTGGCAATAACTCTGCAAATGGAATACGGGAATCATCTGCTGGACGGTTGGGCAAAGCTGCAATCAGTACTTTCATGCCAAAGGCTTCTGCCAGTCTGGCAACTGCATGGCCCAGCTCACCATAACCAACAATACCTAAGGTCTTGCCTGCCAATTCTACAATTGGCGCACCCAATAGACAGAACTGGCTGGCCTTTTGCCATTCGCCCTGCTGTACTGCACGTTGATAGGTTAAAAATGAAGTGGCCAGATTGAGCATCAGCATAAGGGTATGCTGAGCGACGGCAGAGGTGCCATAAGCCTGACAGTTACACACCACAATGCCACATGCCTTGGCCGCAGCCAGATCGACATTATTGGTGCCCGTAGCAGAAATCAGGATCAGTTTCAGTTGAGGGCATTGCTGGATGGTTGCCGCGTCAATCATGACTTTGTTGGTAATGATGACATCGACATCGGCCACACGAGACTGAATCTCTGCAGCCGATGTGGCCGGGTATAAGACCAGCTGATCAAATACTGCATGTAGTGCCTGAAAGTCCAAATCCTGTTGGTCTAAAGAAGCATAATCTAAATAAGCGGCTTTCATGGCGCTACCCTCAACCTTGTTTGACAATTTATTTTGATTGCCATTTAAAACAAGTCCTGCAGGGTTTTCAAGCAACTTACTGTCAGAAGTGGTTAATCTACAGACTTATCAATATGGTTACGCAGAGAACGGCGCACCTTATAAATCACATATACACTGAGAAAGATCAGAAAAATAAGAGAAGAACTGAGCAAGATCACTGCAGGATGCACACTTTCCGCGTGTGCAAAATTAGGCAGCATCAGTCCAAGAATAAAACAAATACTTGTAACTTGTTTGGATTGCATATATTTACTCCCTTGTCATATAAACAACCGGGAGCGGTGTGACTATTTTTCATACCGCCTAAGACCATATTAGGCCTTAGCAAATATAAGTCAAGTATTTGTTTTTTAGATAAATTTTTTGGTTAGTTCATTTCACTTCGTGTCACAAACTGTGTATTTTTGTCACTTGCGTCAACGAAACCGGAAGCGCCGTATTCATCTGTATGCAAATTCAGATGTTTATAGCTGAACATATAAAAATCAGCATAGCGTTTCATGATAATCGGATGCATGCCTACATTTAATTCATCCTGCTCCTTGACCAGTTTCATGATATGCCGGTCATTCATCACTACCAGATAACGTTCATCATTCAGATTGATGGTCAGCAAGCCATTACCTTTGGCATAGATTGGAATCAGGAATTTATGGTTCAGTGCAATCGCATCACCGGTATAGCTTTCGATCTTGTTGCTGATGACGTTAAAGACCAGTGCATGTCCATAGGCATCCAGCAATAACTGGCGCTTTTCCTGCGGCAGATTGACGTGAATTCCGAGCTTAAGCAGATCCTGCTGATCGACTTGTTTATTACTCAGCAATTCACGCAAAATCACCTGCTTTTGCGCTGCATCAAAAAATTGGGTGTCCAGCAGCAGATCATTATTCTTCAAAATACGCCCTAAAGCAAAACGGTGGCGCGGCAAGATATTCTCAATTACCTTGCGATAATAGAACTTGCTGTTTTTCTTAACCCGACGCATTTTCTGGTAGAAATAACTTTCATCATAGTCATGCAATAAAAAGTCATACAGCAGCTCGGAACTGGCCAGAACGGCGATGGCGTCATGGCCGGTAAATGGCAGATGCAGTACATGATGCTGCGGAAGTACGGCTTCCAGTTTCAGGTAATGTGCTCGGTCTTCGGTGCAATACGGATCATAAACCAGAATATATTCCCGTTCCGGACTGACATCTTGTGCCTCAATCCGCATGCCTTCATTCAGCTCGGGCTGGTAAAACATGTTGTAGCGGGCATCTTCGACATCTTCCGGATTGATCGAATATTGCGGCACCATCGCGACCACTCGCTGAACATTCAGCAGATTGGAATATTTAATCGCAGCATAACCGCCCATGGAACCACCATAGGCAATGCGCTGCTGAAACGGCGCAATCAGCTCGGCAATTGCTTGCAACATGTTCCACATGGAACTTTTTGGAAACCAGGATTTATGTTTGGGCATAATTCCCAAAACATTAAATTCAAATTTCGCTAATGATTTTTCGGCATTGATGCTCAAGCCCTTGGCACGGGTAATCAAATCTCCAAATGAAAAAATCAATTCTGAAGATGACCCCGGCATAAAAATTGCGCGTATATGCTCATCTTCAAAAACAATCTGCTTATCCATAACTTTCCCGTGCTGGTGAATCTAACTTTTCGGCAACAATTCACTCAATGAATAGGGCCGAAAAAGTGAATATGCTATTTTATATCGATGAAAAAGATTAAAAAGCGCAAAATATGACACAATCACTGCATCCTGCAGCTCAACAAGGGTTTAGTACAGCGGCTGAGCTTTATCAGCAGGTACGCCCTGACTATCCGGCAGATCTTAGCCCATGGCTTGCCGAGACACTGTCATTGCCTGTAGATGCAGATCTTGTTGATTTGGGAACAGGAACAGGTAAATTTATTGCCTATTTGCTTCCACTCAGCAGCCACATCACCGCCATTGATCCTGTCCCTGAAATGCTGGCCCAGTTAAAACTGGCACATCCGGATATTCATACCCTTGAAGGGATGAGCCACCAGCTTCCCCTGCCCGATCATAGCGTGAATGCCGTGTTTTGTGCACAGTCATTTCACTGGTTTGCCAATCTGAAAACCTTAAAGGAGCTGGATCGGGTACTTAAACCTCAAGGCTTTCTGGTACTGGTCTGGAACCAGCGTGATATCACAGTCGACTGGGTCAAAGCTCTGGCAGATTGCATTGCACCACTGGAAGGCGATACACCACGCTATCATAGTGGTGCCTGGCGTAAAGTATTTGAAGAACAGAATCTCTTTCAGCCTTATGCTGAAACGCAAATGCAACAGCTACAGCATGGCCCTGTCGAGCAGGTGGTTTCCAAACGCTTATGTCAACCAGCTTTATTGCGGCACTACCAAAAGAACAGCAACAGCAGCTCAAGCAGCAATTCGAACAAATTATCAAAAACTATACGGACAAGGGTGCAGAAGATATGATTAATTTCCCTTATGTCACCTATGTTTATGTATTCAAGAAAAATAATTAGGAACAGGATTCAATCATGCACACGATTCAATTGATGTCACGAACTGCACTTTTCACTGCCGCCATGTTTTTGATGGCCTGTGACCAGAAAAGTTCACAATCTGTAGAACAGCAGGCAACGGAAGACTCTGCATCAGAGGAAATCATGCAGGAATTGAAAACTGGACCCGTGAAAAACTTCCCTAAAACGGAAGATGATCCCCATGATATTGCTGTCTTGAATGACTATGAAGAACGTTTCCAGGAAATGAGCGCGGATCTGGAAGCTGAGCTCAATGGCATGCGCAATGATGACAATCTGACTCCGGAATTTGTCCAGCAACGTCAACGCGATCATGTCCAGTCTTCGCTAAATATGCTCAAAGATCTGGAGCTTAAAACTGAACAGGGCCGTTATATTCAGGGTTTGATGTATCAATACTGGGAACATCAGGAAAAACTGGTGAATAGTCCGAGATCTCAGGCCTCTACCGTAAATGAAGCCAGTGAAAATGTAAAAGGTCTGGGCAAATATCTACATGCCCAAGAGCAACTGGAACGCTGGCGTTCGCAATATCCAGAGATGACCACCGCAAATAAAGCCCCAGCACAATAAATAATACATTTCAGGAAGCGGACGCTTCCTGAAATTTTATATGCAGTTCTAAGATTTAACTTTCACTTTCTGAAGAATGCGTATTATTGAGCTTGAACTAAATATTGCTGCACCCCTTCTGCGGCTGCTCGTCCAGTGGCAAAACAGGCTGTCAGCAAGTAACCCCCTGTAGGCGCATCCCAGTCCAGCATCTCACCACATAAGAACACATGTGGATTGGATTTAAGCTGAAGCTGCTCTGACAGAACCTCGCGTTTAACACCACCTGCACAGCTAATCGCTTCCTGTATAGGACGGAAACCTGTTAAAGGAATTTTCAATTGCTTAATCTGCTGTGCTAATTCAGTAGCATTTTGCCAAAGTGGCTTTGGTAACAGTTCACGCACCAGAGCAGCTTTTGCACCATCCAGACCTGCTTTCCGCCAGATATTATTCAAAGACTGCTTTTTACTTGGCTGTAATTTTTTAGCCAGCTGCTCTAAGGTTTGATCCGGAAAAAGATCCAGATTCAGCTGCATTGGCTGACCCTGTTTCAGCTGTTGACGCAGTCCCCGGTCCTGTTTATAGATTAGACCACTTTCCAGACCATAGTGACTGATCACGATATCTCCCATGGTCTTGTCACCGCCATCAACCCAAGCCTCGACCCGTTTTAGGGGCTGACCGAAGATTGGCTGCATAAACTTGGACCATGGATATTCCACACCCGCATTACTGGCTTGAAAAGGTTCAATCTCGCTGCAATCAAGCCATGCTTGCCATTTCCCATCACTGCCGAGTTTTGACCATGACACTGCACCACAAGCCAAAACAATCGCATCAAAGTTTTCTGTGAATGCGCAATCATTTTTTAAATCATGGATCTGTAGCTGATGATTTTTCAGATCTAGAATTTGATGACGATAATGAAATTGTACCCCTTGCTCAGTTAAACGTTTTAACCAGACACGCAATAGTGGAGCGGCTTTCATTTCTGTAGGAAAAACTCGACCTGAAGAACCAATATAAGGTTCAATGCCAAGATCTTTCATCCAGTTTTGAATCCATATCGCATCCCAGCGTTTGATCCAAGGTTCTAACCAGTCTACCTGATCATAACGCTGCACAAACTGCTCGACGGGTTCGGCATGAGAAATATTTAGGCCGGTTTTCCCAGCCATCAGGAATTTACGGGCAGCCGAAGGCTTCTGTTCAAACACATGAACTTCATAATCAGACTGGCTCAGAACTTCTGCAGCCATCAAGCCTGCCGGGCCAGCACCCACAATTGCAATGTGCTTCGTCATGGCTTATTCCGCTGAACTCGCATTCTGCCCTTGTAGCGGCTGAAACTCATCAAAACGTGTTGTATAGCCTTCCGGTTTACTAATAATCAATTGCTGGCACAACTCACCACGCTCTAGATATTTAATTTCAAAATGAGTTCTTGCCGAGTCTTGGCCAATGACTTCTTTAACGAAAGGCAGCTTCCACAGGTTTTGAACCTGCTGTTCTGCTTCATCAATATATTCAGGAATATTGCTGGCTAAAGTAATCGTGCCACCGGTTTTTAAACGCGATAATAAAAACTCAAAAAATGGCATATTCAACCAGCGCTGCGCCGGGTTATGCGGCTCAGGGTTCGGATATAAAATAAAAAACTGTTCGACTTGCGCTGGATAGAGAGCATGCACAATCCAAGGCAAGGCATCGGCATGAACTGTCTGTAAATTCGGTTGTCCTTCCAGCGCATGCTGTTTTTGCATGGCTAAAAATTTCTCTCGAGTCCGTTCGATCGCAATCAGCTTGCTGTCTGGATTGATCTGGGTAAAGAGCAATGCGTGTTTACCTTTGCCCGCACCGATTTCCACACAAACCGGTTCAGAACTGATACTTTGGAAATCACGAGGCGCATGCATACGCTGTGCTTGAAATTGACGAATCGACATAATCAGATCAAACTAATAAAAACTGTATAAGTCTAACAAGTGCAGTTATATTTGCCTAATCGAAGCTTTATTTTTCTAGGGAGTGCGCTGATGTCAACCACTTTAAAATGTCCACGCTGTGGCAAACTGACCACTTGGGAAAATAATGAATTTCGTCCTTTCTGCTCGGAACGCTGCAAAATGATTGATCTAGGCGCTTGGGCCAGTGAGGAATACAAACTGCCAACCCAAGATGCTCCCGCAGCTGAATCTTCTGAAGAAGACTGAACCTTTTAAAATATCCTATTTAAGCATATCCTAAATAATCACATGATTTTTATAAAAGGCTTGTAGAAAACCAACACAAGTTAACAGCACATATGCCAGTTTAATACTATGTTCTTACGCAGAAATATCACATTATTTTAGAGCAAGAACATGGGCTACATTATTCTAAAGATCATTTTAATTGGGGTAGGAATACTTGCGATATTGTCATTAGGAATAGGCATTTTTCAACAGGATGGCTTATTTATTGTCGTTGGAGTTCTGCTTGCCATTATGACTTGGCTGATCTATACACAAACCCGCCAGTCTTTGAATAACCCTTTTAGCAAATAAAAAGACCAGCTAGGCTGATCTTTTCACCTACTTTAACCTGCTTTTCCCGCAACGAAAGGATTATGCTGTTTTTCAAAACCAATATTGCTGATCGGACCATGTCCTGAAATAAACCGGGTTTCATCCGGCAGGCTAAAACATTCGCGCTGGATTGAATCGAGTAACTGCTGATGATCGCCACGCGGGAAATCTGTCCGTCCAATTGAGCCTTTAAACAGTACATCCCCTGTCCATAACAAAGCATGATTCTTGTTATAGAACATTACATGACCTGGAGTATGGCCTGGGGCAAAACGTACTTCAAACTCTTCATCACCTAGCTTGAGAACTTCTCCACCTTCCAGCCATTGCGTGACTTCTACTTTTTCCGGAATCGGAAAACCGTAACGGGTAGACACTTCCTGAATCATATCCAGCCAGAATGCATCGTCCTTATGCGGACCAATCACCGGCACATCCCAAACTTTTTTTAAAGCACCAACTGCTCCAGCATGATCGAGATGACCATGAGTCAGCCATAAAGCCTTGACCGTTAAGCCCAGTGCTTCTACTTCCGCTTTTAATTTTTCAGGTTCGCCCCCTGCATCAATCAAAACGGCCTCTTTACTGTCACTATCCCAAAGAATCGAGCAGTTTTGCTGAAATGCAGTCACAGGAACAATTTTGACTTGTAACATAGGATAAGAAACCTCAAAAGATTAATGGGCAAGCGTCTGATTCAATGCTTCAAGATTAGCCTGTAACAGCGTATTGAGCAATTGCACATGATCTTCACGGTTGTTCAAAGCCGGAATATAACTGTAGCTTTCCCCGCCATTGGCCTTGAAGGTCTCTCCATTTTCCATGGCCAGCTCTTCCAGTGTTTCCAAACAGTCGGCCGAGAAAGCCGGACTCATCACCTGAATTGATTTCACGCCCTGTTTGCCCCACTCTTCAATTAAGGCATCCGTATAAGGCTTAACCCACTCCTGTTTACCAAACCGGGACTGGAAACTAATTGCATATTGATCTTCAGATAGACCTAAAGCTTCTGCAACCAGTTTGCCTGTGATCCGGCAACGATCCGCATAAGGATCACCTTTATCGGCATAGGGCTGCGGGATACCATGAAATGACATCAATAGTTTTTCCGGCTGCCCATGAATCGCCTGATAATCCCGAACACTTTGTGCCAGTGACTGAATAAATAAGGGATGCTGATAATAATCGCGGATAATCGACAGACCAGGTAAATTACGCTGTTTCAGCACCCATTTTGCGACTGCATCATACAGAGGTGCGGTAGAGGTCGCTGAATACTGGGGAAATAACGGAAACAGAATAATATGATCTTGCGGTTGAGCCGAAATCTGATCAAGAACACCCTGAATATTAGGATTGCCATAAGTCATGGCAGGCACCACATTCAGTTCAAATTGCGGATATTGTTCAATGAGTTTGGCCTTTACTTGACTCACCTGCTGCAGCAGAATCTCACGCATCGGTGAATCCTGACCCCAGACCTGTGCATAAGCCTGGGAAACTCGCTTGGGACGGAACGGTAAAATAAATAAACGTAGGATGAGTTGCCAGATCGGCTTGGGAATTTCAATGACACGCTGATCAGATAAAAACTGCTTCAGGAAATCGCGTACTGCCGGCACAGTCGGTGCATCAGGTGTGCCTAAATTTGCCAATATAATTGTAACTTTCGGTTTAGCTGTAGAAAACATGCAGTACGCCCGTCGTGGTATCAACCCGCTTACTTTAACAGCTTTTTACTTATTCTCTATATGGATTAATACACTGACTTATATTGAAAAGTACGATCTTTATCCAGCAAGTTACTATCCAGCAGTTTTTGTGCCTTAGGCGTAATCTGCCAAAGCAGACGCTGACGGTCATCACGGCCTGACGGCACAATCCAGTCATTCTGGCGCATCTGCAATTTCAGGCTATGCAGGGCACGAATATTAATCTGGGCACGGGCTACAGCATGTGCACGCGGCATTTCCGCTCGTGCATCTTCCAGACCGGTTTCATTCAAATACTCATTCATACGCTTGGAGAAAAATTCCTCTGGCGTTGGATTAATGAAGGTAGAGCCGAGAATAGCCAGCAATTGTGCCCAGGTCAGTCTTTTCTGAACTTTTAATTCTTTAAAGTTACCATCCTGATAAGCATGCATACGGTATTCGAAGGAGAAAACTTCATGCATAGACACTTTCGGCAGGCTCAGGAAAGGATCCACTTCACGTGTCCCCCCATCGCGTTCCAGTTGGGCCACTTTAGCTTTGAGCTGGTCAATCTCGTCATGCAAGGCTTGAGTATTCTGCGGACGTACCCAGCCACTTACCGGATAACGTTCCAGCATTTGCGGCATGTTCAAACGTACCGCCATTTCCAGATCGCGCAAGGTACGATAGCAAAAGACCTGATCAGCTTCCTGCTGCAATAACTGACGAAATTCTTTAAATTTTTCTTGTAATTCAGGTTTGGTATCGTGCAAGGAAGGATCACGTGAAGCCGGATCTTCATGCATAAACACAATAATCGGTTTCTGCTTGGTCACAGCGTAAATGTATTCCAGATGCATATAACCTACACCGGAAACCGACTGCTCGCCATACTGGCTACCCAGCAGAATCACCACATAATCACAATCATCAATCTGGCGACGTGCAAATGCAGTATTTAAAGGAGTGCGTTGTTCCAGCCCCCAGGAAAAGAAACCCATGCCGACCAAAGTTTGTGACAAGATGATCCGCTCTGGCTGCATTTCTGCACCAGAGGTGGAGATAAACACCTGATAACGTTTATCGAGCATTGGTTATCCTCTTTTACTGCACATTGATCTGGCCGGCTAAACCCTGCCCTGACACAATATGACGACCCCAGTATAAAAATATATCTTTCAAAACTATAAGATGAGTGACGGTCGCCTAGCTGACTTCTGTCTCCATATTGCTGACCTGCCATTTAATATCGGCTGGAATCAGATGCCCTAAAATCGGCTGGAGCTGTTCAGCATTTTGACCACTAACCACAAGTCGGATTTTTAGACTGTCCTTGCACTCATGTTCAAATAATAACCCATTTTTGATCAAAATTCGGGCCGTTTGTCTCGCAACCGCGAATCCTGAGTCAATTAATGTCAGCTTTTGACCAAAAATATACTGAATTGACGATTTTAGGAAGGGGTAATGTGTACATCCTAGCACTAAATAATCAGCACCCTGATCAACAACCGGTTGTAAAATCTGAGTTAATGTCGCCAGACACTCAGGACTCATCTGCTGACCGGCTTCTACAAAAGGCACCAGATCCAGACAGGTCACCGGAATTACTTTGACCTGTGCCGGCTCGGCAAAACGGGTCATGACATCCTTAATCAGCTGGCCACGAAAGGTTGCAGGTGTGGCCAGAACGGCCACCGTTTTGGATTGGGTATTGAGGACTGCAGGTTTGAGCGCTGGCACCAGTCCAATGATAGGAAAGTTTTCACCATAATGCTCACGTAAATAATCCAGGCTAAATGCAGAAGCGGTATTACAGGCAACGACTGCAACTTTACAGCCTTCACGATACAGCCATTCAATCGCTCGCGCAGTTAGGTCACGGATTTCCTGATCTTTACGGGGCCCATAAGGTACGTAAGCCGTGTCGGCATAATAAACAAAGCGTTCATTGGGCAAATACCGGGCAATTTCCAAAGCAACCGACAACCCTCCCACACCAGAATCAAAAATCCCGATAGGTGCATCAGCACTGGCTTTAGGCATGGGATCTACTAAGGGATAAATCGGTTGGATAGCGCTCATAACGTTGCTAGTTGCTTGTTTCAAATGACCTTGCGACAAAGCTTAAACCTCAGGTGCTTAAATGCAAGTCTAAATCACCACTTTTCAAGCTTAAAACCGTCTCTCCAGCAGCATTTTCACCAAGCTCGCCCATCTCCACCAGATGTAAAAAAGCAGCCCGCTGAATAAGCGCATTGATTCCAAAACGCACATGCACATAAGGGCGCAATTCATCCTGATACTGACGCATAAAGATAGGATGTTCGCTATCGACAATAATGATGTCCTGAGTCGTGGTGGTCAGTTGCAGGTAAGTCCTGCCTTCAATCTTGACCTGATCGACCTGATTTACAAACAGAGGTTCATCTTCGACCTCGATTTCAATCATTTCAACCGGCGTCTTTAGATAGAATTTTCCTTCTTCTTTCCAGAGTACCGTGGAAAACAAGTCTATCATCGGCTGACGCTTGATCAATTGACCTTCGTGCCACCATTCTCCATTGGCCAAAACCTTGAGATCCATTGCGCCACAATGCTTTGGCTGCCATTGATCCAAAGGCGGGATTGACCTTTTGTGACTGCCCTGTGCATCTTTTAAGTATTGTGCGATATCCATTAAATTTTTATCATCGCTAGAAGCTACTTTTTTCGTCGGATTTTTATCGGGTGCTGACTTATTCATATAAAGAAGACCTTAATGACGGAAAAATAATATGTTTCAGCCAATTGGCTTAACCTGGGTTTAAAACTATACTAGCCCAGATGCTTAAAGACACTACTATTTTTGTGTCTAGGAATTCAGAACACTCATGGCAGCACCCAATCATCCGATTATGGTTGCCACCGAATAGAAATATGAGGAGTCCTACATGGAACACATCGAACGTGAATCGATGGAGTTTGACGTTGTGATCGTAGGTGCGGGTCCTGCCGGCCTGTCTGCTGCAATCAAGATCCGTCAACTTGCAATTGAAAACAATTTAAATGATCTGTCCGTTTGTGTCGTAGAAAAAGGCTCCGAAGTCGGTGCACATATTCTTTCGGGTGCTGTGCTTGAACCACGTGCCATGAACGAACTATTCCCGAACTGGAAAGAAGAAGGTGCACCTTTAAATGTGCCAGTGACAGAAGACAAAACTTTCTTCCTTCTTTCAGATGAAAAATCACAAGAAGCACCGCACTGGATGGTGCCTAAAACTATGCATAACGATGGTAACTACGTGATCTCACTGGGTAACGTGGTGCGCTGGTTAGGCCAGAAAGCCGAAGAGCTGGAAGTATCGATCTTCCCGGGCTTTGCTGCTTCTGAAATTCTGTATCATGAAGATGGTACGGTGAAAGGTATCCAAACCGGTGACATGGGTATTGGTAAAGATGGCGAACCGACGCATAACTTTGCGCCGGGTTATGAGCTGCATGCCAAATACACCATCTTTGCTGAAGGCTGCCGCGGTCATTTAGGTAAACGCCTGATCCAAAAATTCAATCTGGATAAAGATGCTGATCCGCAGCACTACGGGATCGGCATTAAAGAACTCTGGGAAATCGATCCAGCGAAACACAAACCAGGTCTGGTAATGCACGGTGCCGGCTGGCCTTTATCTGAAACCGGTTCGTCAGGTGGCTGGTGGTTATACCATGCTGAAAACAACCAGGTGACTCTGGGCATGATCGTGGATCTGTCTTATGAAAATCCGCACATGTATCCATTCATGGAAATGCAGCGCTGGAAAACCCATCCACTGATCAAACAGTATCTAGAAGGCGGTAAACGTATTTCTTATGGTGCGCGTGCCGTAACCAAAGGTGGTTTTAACTCTCTGCCGAAATTCACCTTCCCGGGTGGATCTTTAATTGGTGATGATGCGGGCTTCCTGAACTTTGCCAAGATCAAAGGCTCACACACTGCCATGAAGTCCGGCATGCTCTGCGGTGAAGCGGTATTTGAAGCGATTGCTGCCGGTGTAGAAAAAGGCGGTGATCTGGCGATTGCGCGTGTGACCGAAGGTGAAGACTTCTTTGTAAAAGAACTCACATCTTATACAGACAAGTTCAACAATAGCTGGTTGAAAGAAGAGCTGTATAGCGCGCGTAATTTTGGCCCTGCGATGCACAAGTTCGGTCAATGGATGGGTGGTGCATTCAACTTCATCGACCAGAACGTGTTTAAAGTGCCGTTCACGCTCCATGATTTAGTGCCAGACTTTAAAACTCTGAAAACGGTCGATGCAGTGAACTTCAAGCCGAACTATCCAAAACCGGATGGCAAGCTAACCTTTGACCGTCTGTCTTCTGTGTTTGTATCGAATACGGTGCATGAAGAAAACCAGCCTGCGCACCTGAAACTGACCGATGCTTCGATTCCGGTAGATGTCAACTTGCCGAAATGGGATGAGCCTGCTCAGCGTTACTGCCCGGCAGGTGTGTATGAAATCATGGAAAATGATGACGGTTCGAAACGCTTCCAGATCAACGCAGCGAACTGTGTACACTGCAAGACCTGTGACATCAAAGATCCATCTCAGAATATCACTTGGGTAACACCGGAAGGTGGCGGTGGTCCGAACTACCCTAATATGTAATGCTTAATTAGCTTGCATAAGCCTCTAAAATAATTAATTATTTTAGAGGCTTTTTTATATTTATAAGATTATGAAATACGCATCATTTAATTTTTTTGTACAAGAAAAAATTAGTATTTAATAGATTTAAATATTTTATCTGCATCATGGCGCTGCCAAATATGGAATAGGCTGTTATGGGTACAATTCATAGCTTTTAATATTTCTTCTTGGGTTTGAATTGAGTTGTAACCATCTAATTTTTTATTAAGAACCTCAAAAAATAATTTATCAGTATTATTTAATTCATTCGGTATATCAATAATGTCTTTTATTGTTTGCACAGTCCAGATTGGTTGAGGGAGTAAATCTTCCCCATAAACCATAATAGATATCCTTACTATGTCTATATAAGGTATTTTTATTATTACATCATCTATATTTACGCCCACAATCTGATCATGCTCTAAGCTAAAATTTTTAATTTTAGTTTTATAATTACTCGTATCTAAATTTTTATTAGCTTCTTTTCTTACTAACCTTTTTAAAAACTTAAACATACAGGCTACCTACTGGAATTAAAATAAAGTCCATTCTGTAAAAGCTTCCAACTCTTCATCATAAGCTTCAACTAATTTATATGCTCCATACCCTCCCGCTAGACCGCCAATTATTACTGATGTGTGCTTAAAAAACAGGAGGGTTTAACTTGGTAAACTATACATACTCATTAGGAGTTTACCATGAGCAAGAAACAGAAGACTTACACCGCAGAATTTAAAGCTGAAGCCATAAAAGCCATTG
>NZ_VPDX01000014.1:0-81229 GCF_013417475.1 Acinetobacter sp. YH12249
TGAAAACCTTCAAAATCCTTGCTGAGCGTTATCGAAATAGAGGTAAAAGGCTTGGTTTGAGATTCAATTTAATCGCTGGAATCTACAACTTGGAACTGAGCAAAAAATGATTTATGAAAGAGGTCTATTGAATACTCATACTTTCTTGAGATCGCGATGGCAAGAAAACTTCTACAAGTTTATTCAACAAGCAATGTTTGTCTGGCAACTACCTGCCAACGTATCATCGAATATGTATTGCGAGAGCAGAATTAAAATAACCTTATCACGCATGCCAAGATTTAATAGCTCGCTGCACGCTCCTGAGCAGATGTACTGACCGCTGGTGCAACCGAAGGAACTTGATTATTCAAACTTGGCATTGGGGGTAACGGATCACCTTCTTTATAATGTTTTAACTGCAAGAAGTTTGGACATTCCGACAGTTTTTGCTGATGAGTTGCAAGTTCAGCACCAAACCTGTTTTTGACTGAAACATGAAAAGTGATTTGATCCTCTTCAAGCACATTCAATAACGCAGTCCGGGCTGTGGATTCCATAGTCCTAAAAGAATCAATAGAATTACAGCTCATGGTTTTGACCATTGCAGTAACACCGTCGGGTAAATCTTTGCCCGTATAAAGCGTATTACGCATATAGAAACGAATATGAGGATACTGGTCCAGTACGCTAAAATCCAGTTTCATGGCCTGCATCACTGGTTTGGCCTGCTCGACAAAGCTGGAAAAGCCGCCAGACTTCAGATTGGTACGCATTTCATTTTCAAGCTGCATGAGCTGATATTGAGGATAGCCCCAGAATACCCCTAAGCCGATGACGCCGATTAACACAAGTATGATTGGCATTTTTATAATTAACCTGATCTATGATTGTTATTTATCAATATTTTTTTGGCTATATTAGTTTATTTTTTAGGCGATAGATAACTGTTTTTTCTTATTTTTATCACATATTTCCTGATGAGCTTTAACTCAGTCACTATTTAATAGGTGTTGAGAATCTTTTAAAAATTTTCTATATGAAGTTACAGTTTCTTAAGCCACCCAGACTATATTGTATTTAATTTTAGCTAATATGCTGTTTAATATCAGACTTGTACATTTTACCCAATTAAAAAAATAAAATTTCTCCTAAAATAAATATGGTTTTTTTGCTTTTGAATGCATATCTATTTTATTTAACGACAATTTTCCAGTACAATGCCAACTACTAAATTATGTGCTTTTTCTCCTGACAAGAGCTCGGGGAATAAGCCATTTCATGCCTTTGAAAATTCGCGTGGCTTATAATTGTAATGACTCAAATGCCCCATAACGCTATGGAATCTGTTCCAAACATCCGGGTTCTGGATGAATGGCAAAATACGATTCCAGAGGATCTGTATATTCCTCCAGCAGCGTTTGAAATTCTGTTAGAACATTTTGAAGGCCCTCTCGACTTTTTAATCTACCTGATCCAGAAAAATGGTTTTGACCTGTTGCAGGTTGATATCGCGCCGATTGCCTCCCAATATCTGTCCTATATGGATGCGATGAAATCCCTGAATATTGAACTAACCGCGGATTATATGGTGATGGCTGCTTTACTGGCCGATCTCAAATCCCGTTTATTGCTGCCTAAACCGAAAAGCGTGGCTGCGGTTGAACAGGATCCGAAACAGGATCTGATTGAGCGTCTGGAAAATTATTTACGGATTAAGCAAGCTGCGGAACGTCTGGGTCAGATGACGATTCTGGAACGTGATACCTTTCAGACCAATGTTCACTTAGGCGAGTTTATCCAGCCGAATGAAGGTCATAGTGCTGATCTGCTACGTGATGCCTTGCTTTGTGTCTTTAACCGCCCTGAACCTGTCATTCATCAAGTGCAACAGGAGCCTGTTTTACTAGAAGAGCGGATTGCCTATATTGAAAGCCGTCTGGAATCTGGTGAAGTCTTATCTTTTGATAAATTACTCAAGCCAAGTCAGGGACGCATGGGTGTAGTCGTGACCTTTATGGCCGTGTTGGAACTCACCCGCCAGCAAAAAATTCAAATTATTGCCTCAGGTGTTGAGGCACCGCTCGCAATTCAAGGAGCACACGCATGAACACAGAACATAATATCTCCTTGTCTGCGGAAGATAATCTGCATGAAATTCTGATGCAGCTGGAAGCCATTATTTTTGCCAGTGACTCCCCAGTTTCCTTAGCTCGACTGAAAGAAGCATTTCAGGATCGCTATAGCAAGCAGGAGCTGCGCCAGTATTTACAACAGCTTTCCATGCTGATGCATGGCCGTTCTATTGAACTGGTTGAAACTGTGCAAGGTTACCGTTTTCAAGTGCGTGTAAAATATCGTAATATTATTGCACAGACCTGGCCCGAGCGACCGACACGCCTGTCACCTTCATTACTGGAGATGCTTGCGGTGATTGCTTATCATCAGCCAGTGACCCGAGCTGATATTGAACAAATTCGTGGTGTCACGAATAACAGTCAGATTTTGCGTACGCTGTTTGACTGGAACTGGATTAAAGAATCCGGCTTTCGTGAACTCCCTGGAAGACCTGCGTTGTTAGTGACAACGCCACAATTTTTAAATGCGTTTGGCTTAAATTCTTTAGGCCAATTGCCTCCCCTGCAGGATGCCAAGGAAGCTTTTATGGCGCTCGATGCGAATGCACCGAAGTCATAAATAGGTGAACTGTTGAATAATTATTTCTAAGGTTATGCTGTCATGAGTGAAAAGTTGCAAAAGGTGCTTGCACGTGTTGGTTTGGGTTCTCGCCGTTATATGGAAGAAGTCATTGCCGCAGGTCGTGTGAGTGTGAATGGGCAGATTGCCCAAGTGGGTGAACGAATCGAACCAGGTGATGAGCTTCGCATCGATGGTCGTAAAGTGCAGTTCCAGATCGAAGACGAAATCCGTCGTCGTGTCCTGATTTACTATAAGCCAGAAGGCGAAATCTGTTCACGTAATGATCCTGAACAGCGTCCAACAGTATTTGACAACCTGCCATCAATTCAAGGCGATCGCTGGGTAATGGTCGGCCGTCTGGATATTAACTCGACCGGTCTGTTACTGTTCACAAATGACGGTGAACTAGCGAATCGTTTAATGCACCCATCCAATGAAATCGAACGTGAATATGCGGTTCGTGTCATGGGTGAAGTGACTCCTCAACTAAAAAACAACATGCTGAAAGGCGTGGTGCTAGATGATGGTCCTGCGAAGTTTGAATCATTCTCTGAACTGGGTGGTGACGGGATCAACCGTTGGTATCAAGTTGTCGTGAAAGAAGGTCGTAACCGTGAGGTTCGTCGTATCTTTGAATCACAAGGCCTGAAAGTCAGCCGTTTATTACGTACCCGTTACGGTACCGTGATTCTGCCACGTGAACTTCGTACAGGTCGCTGGATTGAACTGGATAAACAGGATATCGATAACCTGACCAAATCAGTTGAGCTGAAACCGCGTCAAGGTACCGGCTTATTCGGCATGGCGAAACGTCGTAATGAGCGTATGCAGGAAAAACCAATGGCAGCGCGCCGTGGTGGTTACTTGCGTCAGCAACGCCGTGATACCGATGAGCAGCAGCCGCAATACAACAACCGTGAACGTCGCGATGATCAAGGCTTTGGTCGTCGTGAAAACCAGAATGGCACCCAGTTTGCACGTCGTGACAACCGTGAAGACAACCAGTTTGGCCGCCGCGAAAACCGTGAAGGTAATGCACCACGCGGTTTATATGGTGCGAATAAAGGCTTTAAAAAGTTCTAGGCTTTGAATAAGATAGAGTCACTTCGGTGGCTCTTTTTTTTGCAAGAACAATAATAATGACCTAATTTTATCTATCCCTAGTCTTCTCAATAGAACCCGATATAAAAGGCGGGTATCTCCCTTCTATTTCCTAAAAGTGAATTCTTGTCATAAAAAAATGCCCAGCAATGTGGACATTTTTTATTTCGTACTTTAGCAAGTTACTGCGGAATACCCTGAGGAATCGCACTTAACAGACGCTTGGTATAGTCGTGTTGCGGAGACTGATACAGATCATCTGAGTTGGCAATTTCCACCAGATCACCATGATTTAGCACCATGATCTGATCAGAAATATATTTCACCACTGACAAATCATGCGAAATAAAGATGTAACTCAGACCAAATTCATCCTGTAAATCCTGCAATAAGTTCAGTACCTGCGCCTGTACGGATACATCCAGTGCGGACACTGATTCATCACAGATCAAAATCTCAGGCTTTAAGGTCAGACAGCGTGCAATTGCAATCCGCTGACGCTGGCCACCTGAAAACTCATGTGGATAGCGATAGAAGGCCTGAGCCGGTAAGCTGACCCTTTCTAATAAATCAAGTGCCATCTGTTTACGTTCTGCATCATCCTTGCCAATATGATGAATCTGCATCGGCTCCATCAGGATTTGTCCCACGGTAAAACGCGGATTCAAAGAAGCATAAGGGTTCTGGAAAATGATCTGGATTTTACGCTGATAGGCCGTAAACTCTTTTTCAGTCATCGACAAGATATCTTTACCCTGAAACAACGCCTTGCCGCCTGTAGCTTGTTGCAGTCGCATCAGGAGCAAACCAATCGTGGTTTTACCAGAACCTGACTCCCCAACCAGCCCTAAGGTTTTGCCTTTAGCCAGCTGAAAAGACACGCCTTTCACAGCCTGAAATTCATCTTTTCCAAATAGGCCTTTACGGCTATAGAAGGATTTTTTCAGATCGCGTACATCCAGAATAATCTCTTCATTACCTTTTAGGCCACGAGAACGCTCCTGTTGTAGCGGAGTGTTCGTATGCAGGTCATGCGCCAGACTATCCTGTTTCATAAAGTCACTAATCACCGGCAAACGCAAAGGACGGTGCGACAGCTGTGGACGGCAATGCAACAAGGCTTGGGTATAAATATCCTGAGGATTGTTCAGGACTTCTGTCACCGAACCTTGCTCACGAATCTCGCCATAACGCATTACAATGACCTGATCCGCAATTTCACCAACTACCGCCAGGTCATGACTGATGAATAACATCGACATTTGACGGCGCTGACGCAAGGATTCAAGCAGGTCCAGAATCTGTTTCTGGATAGTCACATCTAATGCCGTCGTTGGTTCATCAGCAATCAAGAGTTTCGGTTCACAGGCAATAGCCATGGCAATCATCACCCGTTGCTGCTGTCCACCAGACAACTGGCTTGGATAAGCATCAATCTTGGTTTCCGGTGAAGGAATACCGACTTCCTGCAAAAGTTCCAGTGTTCTTTGACGGGCCTGCTTTTTATTCATGCCCAAATGCAGGCGTAGAATTTCAGAAATCTGCATGCCTACGGTAAACACCGGATTTAATGAGGACATCGGCTCCTGGAAGATCATGGCAATTTCTTTGCCACAGATCTGACGCATTTCACTCGACTTGAGTTTCAATAAGTCCCGACCTTCAAACAGGATCTGACTGTCTTCAGCGACCTTCGAGTTCTCAGGTGCTAATAGTCCCATCACTGCTAATGAAGTCACAGATTTACCACTTCCGGATTCACCGACTAACGCCACTGTAGTATTGGCCGGAATTTCAAATGAAATTCCTTTGACCGTTTCCACATACTGTTTATTTTCACCTTTAAAACTGACACGTAAGTTATCTACGCGAAGTAACGCGGGTGCTGTGCTTGGATTCATTTCAGACATCGCTGCGCTCCTATTTCAGTTTTGGATCTAATGCATCACGTAATGCATCAGTAAACATTGAGAAAGCTGTCACCAGTACCGCCATCGCCACCGATGCCGCAGTCAATTGCCACCATTTGCCTAAAATCAGCTCGCTTTGTGCTTCATTCAGCATACTTCCCCATGACACTACCCCAATCGGTACGCCAAAGCCCAGGAAGCTCAGAATCACTTCGGACTTAATAAAGGCCACTGCAAGAATGGACATTTGTACCAACGCAATATGGCTGACGTTCGGGAAAATATGCACGAAGATACGGCGTATATTGCTTACCCCAATGGCTTTCGCTGCCAGTACATATTCACGTGCAGTATGCTTCATATATTCCGCACGAACCAGGCGGAATACCCCGGTCCAGCCGGTCAGACCCAAAATCAGGATAATCGATAAAATCCCTTTTTGTTGCAGTACTGCTGCAATCGCTAACACCAGCAACAGATAAGGAATAGAAGTAAAGATATTGTAGAACCAGTTCAGCACATCATCGACCCAGCCACCGAAATAACCAGCAATCGCCCCCAGTACCGTACCAATCACCACCGCAACCAGCGCAGCAATCAGGCCAACCAAGATCGAAGTTTCTGCACCTTTAATGGTTTTCAGTAGTACATCCTGCCCCCATTTATCTGCACCAAAGAACAGACTTTGCTTTAATTCACTGCTCTGATCCAGTAACTGACCCCCTAATTCCTGATCAATGGCTTTCATATCTTCAGCCAGTGGATCGACTACACCATAATAATCAATCACACCTGCGCTCTGTTCAGCAGCAATTTCTGCTTCCAGTTCTGCAATCACATCTTTTAAAGGATCAACTGGATTAACTGGTACTACGGCAGATTCAGTACTTTGATCTTCACCTGCCGCTCCAGGCATAGACGGTGTATAGATAAAACTTGGGGGTGCATAACTCACCGCCACTTCCTTATTCCAGTCCTTGGCAATCACACCTGTCATGGAAAGCAGCAACATCAGCAGATAAAATAGCACCACAAATAGGGAGAACATCGCAATGCGGTCACGTTTCAGACGACGCAACGCCAGCTGCCATAATCCGGTTGAAGCAGACTCAGGCACTGCTGAAGCATGTTGCTCTTTTTTAAATATCGCACTCAGCATAATTCACCTACTTCAACTGTACACGTGGATCGACCCATTTATAGATCAGATCGGCAATCAGGTTAAATAACATGGTCGCAGCCGCAACATAGACCGTAATCGCTTTAATTACCGGAAAGTCAGAACGTTCAACTGCGATAATCACTTCACGGCCAATGCCTGGAATACCAAAGAAACGTTCAATCAGGAAAGCACCGATCAGTAAAGCCGGAAGTCCCGCCATGACATCGGTAATGATTGGAATTGATGCATTACGCAATACATGCACGCCCAGAATGCGGCTTTCGCCCAGACCTTTAGCACGTGCGGTACGGACATAGTCCTGATTGACTTCATCCAAGACAAAACTACGGTAGAGACGTAAAGTCGGTGCAATACTCACCACCAGCATGATTAATAATGGCAATAGTGCATATTTGAATAAGTTTTCAGTAAAGTTATCGCTCCAGCCCTGTACCGGGAACCAGCTCAGTTCATAAGCCAAGACGTACTGGAATACGATGATATAGACCAGAATACTGATCGACATACCGATGGTACACAGCATCATGATCATGCGGTCAGTCAGTGAACCGCGCACTGAAGCTACCCCAAGTGCCAAAATGATTGAAACAATCGTTTGCAGAATCGTCAGTGGAATCAGAATGGTCAGTGATGGCCCCAAACGCGTGGTAATAATCTGTGATACCGACTCACCGGTACTCCAGCTCACGCCATAATCAAAGGTCAAAATCTGCTGGATGAAAATCCACAGTTGTACGTAATAAGGCTGATCGACCCCGAGCTGCTGGCGGATATTTTCAATCTGCTCAGCATTGGCCATTTTACCGGCCAAGATATAGGCCGGATCTCCTCCGACCCAGTTAAATAACAGGAATATCAGCAGAATCACCCCCAGCATGGTGGGGATCATTTGCCAAATCCTTCGAATAATATATGCCAGCATCGCTTTCCTTCCTTGACTTAATGTCCTGAAATTTCATTAAAGAAAGCTTTGCTGTCCGGATCACGGCCCAGAAAATCCTTAACCATCTGATCGCCCGGCTTTTGTCCGCCTTGTGCTAGTACAGTCTCGCGATAGTGCATGCCGACTTTTGGATCCATCAGATGGTCACCATAAGCAGACAACATATCGAGTGCCAGCACTTCAGACCACATATAGCTGTAATAACCCGCCTGATAGCCACCCATCAAATGTCCGAACTGACCCGGGAATTGCTGACCTGGAACAGAGCCCAACGCAGTTTTACTTTCCATATCCTGCCAGAGTTTTAATGGATCAATACTTTTCGCATCTTTACCGTGCAGGGCCATGTCGTACTGAGCATATAAAGTCTGACGGGCATAATGCAGGCCGCGACCATAATTTTTCACATTCTTTAAGCGCTCGGTCATGGCTTCATCGACACGAGGACAAGCAGGTTCACAGTAATCCGCTACTTTAGATAAAGTCTCGAAACGGCGCGCCCACTCTTCATACATTTGCGAAGGTGCTTCAACAAAGTCACGCTCTACCGATGTACCTGACTGCTCGGTATAACGGGTCTTCGATAATATTCCGTGTAGCGCATGACCCATTTCATGTACAAAAGTCTCCAGCTCATTACTGTTCAGACCTTTACGGTTGAAGTTGGTCACCAAAACAGAGACCGGACGGCGATGATTTAAACGGCTGCCACCATAAACGCCCCAGACTGCAGCATGGCCATATTTGCCTTCACGTGGATATTTATCGACATAAAGTCCGCCCATAAACTCACCGGTGGCTTTGTCATGCACGGCATAGTATTCAACTTCATCGTGCCAGGCTTTGACTTTTACCGGCTTGAATTCAATCCCATATAAATCGGAAGATATGGCAAATAACCATTTTTGCGCCGCTTCAGTCGGGAAATAATCACGCAGTTTTTCCTGATCCACCTTATATTTGGCCTGACGCAGTTTTTCACTCCAGTAGCCTTGGCTCCAGCGCTCAATCTCTGCTTTTTCCAGCGGAATTTTTAAGGTTTCTGCCTTGAACTGACGTAATTCTTCAACATCCTGCTTTTCTAATGGCGCAACTTTGGCATAGACCTCATCCAGAAAACTATTGACTGCTTCTGGGGTTTTGGCCATGCGATCTTTTAAGGCAACATAAGCATAGCTGTCTTTATCGAATAGCTGGGCCAGTTCATAACGCAGATCAATAGCCTTTTTCATGTATTCGAGGTTTTTCTCAGTCCCTCGGCGGGTATAGGCAGTCTGATAACGTTTACGAGCTTCATCACTCTCTGCCAGCTCCATAAATGGCTGATATTCCGGATAGTCGAAGCCGAGCAGATAATTGCCCTTTTCATTTTTCTTTAAACCGGCGATATAGCTCTCAGGTAAACCTTTCAGCTCTGCAACAGTGAATTCAACTTTTTCAGGGTTATCACGTACATTCTTGGAATAGTCCTGCCCCAGTTTGGTACTTTCTTCAATAATTTCCTTCAGACGCTTCTGTTTCTCTGCGCTGAGTTGTACCCCCGTTTTTTCAAACTGATTCAGAATATCTTTCAGGAATTTTTCATCGACCGGATCTGTGGCTTTCAGTTTCTTGAACTGGGCATACAGTTTTGGACTCTGATACATGGAAGTCAGGTATTTACTGATTTTCAGCTCACAGTCATCTGCTGCCTGACGCAAGGCCGGATCAGGATCGACATTACTATATAAACCGATAGGTGAAACAAAATCACCAATCGATGCCTGCAATGTATCCCAAGCTGCCAGATAAGGACGGGCTTCAGCCTTATTTTTGATTTTCTGGCTTTCAAATTTCTGGATATCTTTTTGCATTTTATCCAGATTGGCATCGCACAATGCCGGAATTTCTGCAGCCTTGAATAAAGGCAAAAGCTGGGTTTGGGTCTCTGCCATGACGGTTTGAGATCCCCCGATCATCGCCAGACAGAGTGTGGTAAATTTCAAGTGTTTTAATGTCATCATCATCTCCAGCTTTTTCTTACTTTTTAGTATCAATATCGATATACATCCATTCTGTGGACAGAATCGGATGGGACTTGTGCCCAATAACATGAGGTTGCGCTAATGCATTACGGTAAGTGCTATACAGCATCATGGTGGGCATATTGACCTCCAGAATACGGGTCATTTTGCGATAAACCAGATCCCGTTCAGGACCCGGTGGCATGCTTTGACTTTGTTCATATAAACGGTCATATTCCGCATGCTTGAAGCAGGCATTATTGGTGACATTGACGTTTTTGCCATAGAACAGCTGCATGAAGTTATCTGCATCAGGATAGTCGGCAATCCATGCAGAGCTTTTAAACATGGTTTTACATTGCTTTTCCAGCTTAATGCCTTCAGCAAATGGCATGGCCTTACTGGCCAGTTTGATATGAATATTATCTAGGGTCTTTTTCCAGAATTCGCCCTGTTGCTGACCACGACTGGTATTGGCCGTAATCAGTTCAATCACCAGAGGTTTGCCTTCAGGAGTTCTCCGCCAGCCATCCGCACCGATCTTATAGTTATAGCGATCCAGCAACATGTTGGCTGCCTTGACCGAATATGGTGTACTGGTTTTATAAGCGGGTGAATAGCCTGCAACTCCTGGCGGAATAGGCATGTGCAGTTTTGCACCATCTCCTTTAAGGAGTACGCTAATCATATTTTCAACAGAAAAAGCCATTGCCATCGCACGACGTAAGGCAATTTTTTCTGGCGTAAAGCCACCTACTACCGGATCTTGCATATTCCAGTAATGGTAGTTAATCGATGGCTCCAACATGCGTGACAGCTTGATGCCTTGCTTGACCAGCTCAGGTTTTAACTTGTCACCATCCAATGCCTGCACGACCAGATCGCCGTCGATTTCCACCAGATCCAGTTCATTTTTCTTGAATGACAACATCCGTGATTGGGCTTCTTCAATGACACGCACATCAATGGTGCCGATTTGAGGCATTTTTTTGCCCTGCATCGCACTGACAATCGCCTGGTCTTCTGCACTATTGGCTTTATAATTCCAGACAAAACCACGGTAAGCCGGATTTGGCTTTAAGATAATGCGTGATCCCGGTGTCCAGCGACTAAGTACATAAGGCCCTGTACCGACCGGCTTACTCATCACCCAGCCAGCTTTGTCTTTATACTTTTCAATGACTTCGCGTGCAACTGCGGCAGCTGGACCGTGGGCCAGCAACATCGGAAAGTTCTGATCCGGATTATTCAGCTTGAGTACCAAGGTATAGCGATCTGGAGTCTGAATACCTTCAAATGGATTTTCATAGACTTTGCCATTTTTTTTCGCCATGGCTGTCCATGCTTCCAGCCCTTTGATCCGACCATCCAGCAACCAGCTATTTGGTGAATTAAGTTTTGGATCTAAGAGACGCTTTAGAGAATAGGCATAGTCGTAGGCGGTTAATTCACGTTTTTTACCGCCAAAGACCGGATCATCCGCAAAGTAAATGCCCTTTTTAACTTTAATGGTATAAGTCAAACCGTCTGCACTGACTTGAGGCATATCTACCGCAGTCAATGGCACCAGTTTCGCTGGGGAGGCCAGATAATCATAGGTATATAAGGTTTCGAAAATCGCCGAGTTAATCTTGGCCGAATAACGGTCATGGATATAACCGGGATCGAAACCGGTTTCAGCCGCGGGAAAGACCGTTTTTAAGACTTTATTCGGATTGGCGGGATTGGCAGCCCATGTGGGTGCAGCACCTGCCATCATTAAACTGGCCACTAAAACCCCACTGGCCAGCTTTTTTAAAGCATTTGTATTCACATTCATACTGGTTCTTAATCTTCTCAAGTTATTTTTTAACAGGTTCAATATCCAGATATTGCCAAACTGCCCTGGTCACCGGATGTGCCTTAAAGCCCTGTACCTGTGGGTGAATCAGCCAGTTGCGTACCCGGGTATTGTGCAAAATCCACGGATTATCTGCCTCCATCTGGCGGTTCATCTGCTCATAATATGGAGTACGTTGCTGAGGCGGCAGTTTCATCGCAGTTTGATACAGCGCGTCATAGGCTTTAGAGGTATAGCAGCTCAGGTTACCTTGCTGGGCATTTGGGCCATACAGCAACTGGGCAAAGTTTTCCCCTTCCGGATAATCTGCAATCCAGGCACCACCCCACATCATGTGTTTGCACTGGGTGGCTTCTTTTAAATTGTCGGCAAAGTTACTGACTTTAAATTCAACTTTTACTCCAATTGCATCCAGGTTCTTTTTCCATAGCTCCGCAGAAATAACGGAAGAGCTTGAACTGGTCGAGTTCATTTTCAAAACCAATGGTTTGCCATCAGGCAAGGTGCGGTAACCGTCGGCGCCTTTCTTGTAGCCAAAACGATCGAGCAGTTTATTGGCGAGTAATGGGTTATAGGCAATACTGCTTCTATAATTCGGGTTATATCCGCCCACGCCTTCAGGAAGAATCATTTCAGCTTTAACAGCATGCCCCTTATATAGCTGCTGGATGGCTTCTTTCTGGTTATAGGACAAGGCAATGGCACGGCGTAGTGCAATTTTTTCCAGTGAGTTCCCACCAATCACCGGATCACGCATATTCATGATGGTATAGGTGATTTCCGGTTCTTTATTCGGATAATGCAGGATGCCTTTTTTCTTGTATTCACTTTTCAGCTGCTTATTTTCCAGTGCCTGTTCAGCACCGCTCGCAGTCAGTTTGTCATAGTCTAATTGTCCAGATTTTAAAGCCAGCCAGCGCGACTGTTCTTCTTCAATAATGCTGATCTTGACCTTGCCGATTTGCGGCATCTGCTTGCCTTGCATGGCTTTGACAATCCGTTGATCCCACTCTGAACCATCCCCCTTAAAGTTCCAGACAAAACCGCGATAATTTGGATTAGCCGTCAGCTCAATACGGCTACGCGGCACATATTTGTGTAATTGGTATGCCCCTGTTCCGACTGGGTGCTGACCTACCCGATCGCCATAATGTTCGATGACTTCGCGTGCAGTGCCAGCAAAAGCGACATAGGCCAGAATGTAAGGAAAGTTCAGGTCTGAACGGGTCAGGGTAATTTGTAAGGTATATTTATCTAGGGCTTTTAAACCGGCAATCGGAGCATCATAGTTAAATTTGCCCGTTTTTTTGGCTTGTTGGATAACTTGATCCGCGCCAAGAATTTTGCCTTCGATAAAGGAAAAAGAAGGCGAATGATTTTTCGGATCCATCACCCTTTGCATGGAATAAATATAATCCCGAGCAACCAGTTCACGCTTCTTGCCCTGAAAGGCCGGATCCGGACTGAAATAAATTCCTGGCTTGATTTTAAAAGTATAAACTTTGCCATCCTGTTTAACCACGGGTAAAGACTCGGCGGTATTCGGAGCCAAAATTGCAGGCCGGGCCAGATAGTCATAACGCAACAAAGGCTCGAAAATGGCCTCAGCCACGCTACCACTATAAAAATTATAGGTTTTGACCATGTCGAAACCATCATCAGGTGCTTCGAAAGCCAGGTTTAAAACTTTATCCGGATGTGCAGATGATTTTGCTAAAGCCATCCCCCCTGATGTTACTGTCAGTGCTAAAACTGTCATCCTTAAAATTACTGATTTCAAATTCACACCTATTTTTGTTTATTTAAACCATTAAAATGATTAAGGTTTTTTAAAAGCATTTAATCTCTTCTGATTTGCTTCATGTTTTTTTATTTTTCAACATTCCGCCTATCTTATGAATCTAGCGTTTGAAAGCTAATTTCATGCCACTCTATACTTTAAGTAACAATTAAGTTCTTTTTACAACAAAAAATATATTTTTATTAATCATTTAAAATAATAATAATTTAGGCAATTACTTAGATACTATCTGCAGTATTTACTGCATTAATCCTACAATGACTTTCACTTTATTGCACAAAAATAATTCGCTAGTGGGTCATTTTATAGCACGTTTAAATTCAGCCATTCATAATCCAAAAAAATAAATCTATATTTTTTAATAACTAAGAATATGTCTAAAAATTAAACAACCACCCCTCATAACTCATATTCTACCTACATTAAAGAATCTAGAAATATCGATTAGTTCACATATTTTTCAATTAATGTTTGGAGTTAATCAATAAATACTGATTTGCAATATCATTTTTTCTTATTACTTCCAATACAGCTCATCTGTTTTCTCTGACGCACAAGTTCTCTCTTTCTAAGACCTTATAAATTAAGCATTTCTTAATATATTGAATATTTTTAGAAGAATTCTGACTAAGTTGGCACTTGCTTTGCTTAAAAAAAATACAGCATTATCTTCACACAACAAGAAAGGTGAACTTTACGATGAAAATAAACAAACTAGTCGGATCTATGGGGGCTCCAACAGTTAGCAAGACAATACTCAAGTTAAGTACGCTTACCTTAAGTATGATGTGCTTGTCTTTGGCACATGCAGCCGATGAACCAGAAAACTCTGCCGCTCAACCTACCAAGGTTCAAAAAGTGACAGTGACAGGTTCATCTATTAAAGGAGTAGCTGCACAAAGTGCATCTCCTATTACTGTGCTTAAAGTCGAAGATCTGGTGAATCAGGGGGTCACCACGGTTGAAGAAGCAATTAATAAAGTAAGTGCTAACCAAGCTGGTTTTGCTGTTTCTCAAAATATTGGTAAAAGTAATACTTCAGGCTCTTCTGCCAACCTGCGTGGGATTGGTACTGATAAGACCTTAGTTTTATTAAATGGGCGTCGTTTGGCTAACAGCCCATTTAGTACTTCTGAAGTTAACCTGAATATTATTCCGCTCGCGATGGTTGAGCGAATCGAGATTCTGCGTGATGGTGCTTCTGCAGTATATGGTGCAGATGCAATTGCCGGCGTAATTAACTTTATTATCAAAAAGGAATACCAAGGTTTCGGTATTTCTGGTGGACTGCAAGCACCTGAAGAAAAGAATGGCGACAAATATGATGTCTCTATTTTCGGTGGTTATGGTGATCTGGATGAACAAGGTTTCAACGTTTACGGTGTAGTCGATTATCGTACTTCTGACATGATCATGGCCAAAGATCGTAAAGTCAGCCGTCGTGGTGGTTTAATTCCAGAGTTAAACATGGCGATCGGTTCAAGTGCCGGCTTCCCTGCCAACCTTTTAGATTCAGGTGTAGGTGTAGTTAACCCTTATATCAATCAAAACTGTAATAATGCACCAAATATGTTTGTATCTGGTACACGTTGCTTGTTAAACACTCAAGCACTCATTGGTATTACTCCAGAAGAAGAAACTTTTTCAGCTCTAGGTAAAGGTACCTTCAAATTAACCGATTCATTAAATGCGGTTGCTGAATATATTTATACTGAAAGTAAAGTAAAAACCTCGATAGCACCTGATGTATGGGGAGGTAGTCTTTCTATTCCAAATACCAGCAAATATTATCCAGGCAACGGCATTACACCAGACATCGCTGGTCTGGTAGATCCAAGAGCAGCACTTTATTTACGTTCACAATCAGGTAACCGTGTTTCTCAATCAGAAAATGAATCAAACCGCTTTTTTGCAGGGATTGAAGGTGAAGTCTACGGTTGGGATGTAAATGGTGGCGTTACTTATGCCAAAAGTGAAGCAACTGATAATTTTGTCAGTGGTTACCTGAATCAAAGTTTGGTTCAAGCCGCACTTAATGATGGCACCTTAAACCCATTTGGTCCTCAGGCCGCTGCAGATGCTGGGAAATGGTCTACTTTTGATGTGGCAGGCCCAACAAATATGGCAAGTCTGGATTCTACCACTATAGATTTCACTGTCAGCCGTCCAATCTATGAACTACCTGCAGGTGAAGTTGGATTTGCCTTGGGTGGTAGCTACACCACTCAGGACTGGGAAGCCAAGGTGAATGCCGATCTTGTTCGCCAGGTTCCAGGTTCTGGTATTGATCCAAATAAACCGTCAAGTTCAGGTGACCGTGATATTACTGCGGTGTTTACTGAATTACATGTACCGATCTTGCCGACTCTAGAAGCTCAACTTGCGGCACGTTATGATGACTATAGTGACTTTGGTGATACTTTCAATCCAAAAGTATCCCTACGTTGGGAACCGGTTAAAGAGTTAATGTTCCGTAGTTCTTATAGTACTGGATTCCGCGCCCCAAGTATGTGGGAAATCAACTCTTTACAAAGTGAAACCAATACTAGCACTAACTTCAATAACCCACGTTTTTGTGATGCTAACGGTCAACCGACCAGCACCCAATTTGCAGACCAATGTGGTATGCAGTTCAAGCGTAAACAAGGTGGTAACCCAGACTTACAGCCAGAAGAATCAACCTCTTTTACAGCCGGATTCGTATATGAACCAATCAAGAATCTGGTATTCACCGCTGATTACTACAATATTGATATTGAAGGTTTAGTCAGCTCAGTTACTCCTAATGACATTTTTAATGACCTTGATCGCTATGGCAATCTGATCGTTTACGCTCCAGATGGTCGTATCCAGTATTTAAATACAACTCTACAAAATATGGGTGGATTAAAAACTGAAGGGATTGACCTCAGCCTGAACTACTTAAGCCCAATGACAGCAACAGGCCGTTTTGGTTTTGGGATTGATGGTACCTATGTCATCAAAATGGATGAGCAAGAAGAACCAAACGGTGAATGGGAAGGGCTCGTCGGCATCTATGATGATCCTGCAGTCGTCCGCTGGAGACATATTGCCAATATCAACTGGTCTTATGAAGACTGGAAAATGAGACTAGAACAACAATATATCCGTGGTTATGAAGACTTTTCTCAAGAACGTGATGTAAGTGCCTATACGCTTTATAACTTTGCAGGCACCTATAGCGGATTCAAGAATTTAGAGCTAACTGCAGGTATTCGCAACATGTTTGATGCAGAACCACCTGCTTCTGATGCAACTAACAATGCTCAATATGGCTATGACCCTCGTCACGGTGATCCAATGGGCCGTACCTACTTCCTACGTGGTACCTATAAATTCTTTTAATTAATTACTTCGCAAACACTGCTGCCAAGCGGTGTTTGCGGTTTTCCCCGTTTAATTTTAGCCAAACAAAAAATAATGCTGCCTGTAACTAAAAACAATTTTCTCATCAGTGCACTATTTCCTGTTTGTCTTAAATTCTAGGAGTCATGATGGGCACAAAGTTTGAAGACTTAGAAAAAAACTCCGCCAAAAAACTGACTGGTATTGGGGTCGTTGTTTTTTTGCATATCCTGGTTGGCCTAGTACTCATGGCTGGTATGGCAAAAGACATTATTAAACCGACAGAACAGCCGGTTGAACTAATGATTATTCAAGATATTAAGCCGCCTGAACCTGAGCCACCAAAAGAAACTCCACCTGAACCACCAAAAATCGTGGAAAAAGTGGCACAAGTGCCTGAGGTGAAACCGGTTGAAAAAGTAGTTCCTGTACAGAAAACACTTCCAACGCCAACCCAACCGACAACTGTTGCAGTACCTACTCCCGTTGCAGCGAGTCCTTCACCAAGTCCGGTAGCAGCACCGGCTCCAGTAGTCGCAGCCGCTCCAGCCCCAGCTCCTCCACCCGCTGGCGTAACTCGTGGTGTTTCACAAGGTGAAGCAGGATGTAAACGCCCAGACTATCCACGTGATGCACTGATGAATGAAGAGCAAGGTGAAGTCCTGATCTCTGTATATGTAAATACCTCCGGCAAAGTCCAGGATGCGAAGGTGAAAAAGTCGAGCGGTAGTCGTGCGCTGGATCGTGCAGCATCCAAGGCCTTCAGTTTATGTACTTTCAAGCCGGCAATGAAAAATGGCGAACCGCAAGAATCTTGGTATGACATTCCCTATGAATTTGTCCTTGACTAACAGATACAACAGATAAAGAAAAAAATCAGGAGATCCATGATGAAAAAATCACTAAAACCTTTAAAAAACATGACTGCTGCCGGTGTAATTGCCATGAGCACTTTATTACCTCTGCAAACAATTTTTGCAGAACAGTCCGCTACACCAAATACCAGTGCTGTCACTGAAACAGCGGTAACAACACCTGCAACAGCGGCCACACCAACCCCGCCCCCACTGCCTGATGAAGCTAGTGATGAAAAAGCTGGATACAATCCTTATGGCCTAGAAGCCATGTGGAAAGAAGGTGATATTGTTTCGAAAATCACTTTGTTTATTCTGGTTGTCATGTCGATCGGCACCTGGTACATCATGATCAGCAAATGCCTACAACAAGGCAAGATTCGCAAACAGGCTAAGCAAGCTGAAAATACTTTCTGGGAATCTTCTTCTCTGGATAATGCCACCGAGAACCTGGATGAAGCCAGCGTCTACCGTTTTATTGCGGAAAAAGGGATTAAGTCAACCAAAAATCATGGCGGTACATTACTTGAGCGTATTGACTTCAATACCTGGGTCACCATTTCAATTTCACGTGCAATCGACAAAATCCAGAACCATCTGAGTGGCGGTCTGGCCTTCCTTGCGACAGTCGGTTCTACCGCACCTTTCGTTGGACTTTTCGGTACGGTTTGGGGGATTTACCATGCACTGACTGCCATTGGTGTTTCAGGGCAAGCATCCATTGATAAAGTTGCCGGCCCGGTTGGTGAAGCACTAATCATGACTGCAATCGGTCTTGCGGTCGCGGTTCCTGCAGTACTTGGCTACAACTGGTTGACTCGCCGTAATAAAGCAGTGATGGAAGAAGTGCGTACTTTTGGTTCTGATTTACACGCAGTATTACTCAGCGGTGAAATTACAACCAATAATCCTGTTAATCGTGACGTGAAGTAAGAGTGAGACATCAGCCATGGGAATGATGGTCAATTCAAACGACAGTGATGATGAGGTAATTGGAACCATTAATACCACACCTTTGGTTGATATTATGCTGGTTCTGCTCATTATCTTCCTGATTACTGTACCGGTTGCCATTCATACCGTACCAGTCGATCTGCCAGAAGAAAGAAATGTACCGTATGAAACCAAGCCAGAAAATGTTCAGTTGGCTGTCAATAAAACTGGCGATATTTTCTGGAACGAAATTTATATCGCAGATAAAACAGTTTTACTGAGTCGTTTACAGGCAGAAGCCCAGAAACGTCCGCAGCCTGAAGTGCATATTCGCGGTGATCAAAGAACAGCTTTTGAAGCGATTGATCAGGTCATCAGTACTACCCAGCAAGCAGGTATTGGCAAGATTGCATTTGTCACGACCCCGCCCGCTTCACCTTAAGATTGAGGGAGAATCCAGTTATGGGAATGAATGTTGGCTCAAATCAGGATGATGATGTAATGCTGGACGTCAACATGACACCATTGATTGATGTCATGCTGGTCTTGCTGATTATGTTTATTATCACTATTCCATTGCCGAATAATTCGATTAATATCAACCTGCCGAATGGTACACCACCACCGACTGAGGAAAAACCGCCAGAGATTGTGAATTTGCGTCTCGATGCTCAAGGCCAGATCTTCTGGAATGATCAGCCGGTGGCCAATGCTCAAGCGCTGGAAGCCTTATTCAAGACCGTGGCGCAAAAAGCCGATCAGGATCAGATTAAAATCAAGGCTGATCGTGCAACTGAATACAAGCATATCGCGATGGTGATGGCTGCGGCTCAGCGTCTGGAAGTGAAAAAAATCGGAATTGTCAGTAACAACAATTCTTAAGTCTATAGAATCAAAAAACCCAGCATCTGCTGGGTTTTTTATTATTCAATATCTTACATTTGTGACTGGATATAGTTTTGTAGACCAATCAGCTCGATCAAACGTAACTGTTTTTCTAACCAGTAAGTATGATCTTCTTCCGTATCCGACATTTGCTGGCGCAGCATGTCACGGGTCACATAATCGCCCTTCTCTTCACAAAGTTTGACCCCTTGAGCCAGCTTTTCACGGACATGATACTCAAGCTTCAGGTCAGCTTTCAGGCAGGTCACCACATCTTCACCAACTTCGATGTCATCACGCTGCATATTCGGCGTACCTTCCAGGAACAGGACACGACGGATCAGGGCATCTGCATGCTGTGCTTCTTCCTGCATTTCATGATCGATGCGTTCAAAGATTTTAGTCAGACCCCAATCTTCATACATACGAGAGTGAATCAGGTATTGGTCACGAGCAGCCAGTTCGCCACCGATCAGCATATTTAAATAATCTACGACTTCTGGATTACCGCGCATTTGAATTACTCCCTGCTTTTATCATCTTATTATGGAGAAAAGATGTTTGTTTTGCAAAAGCAAAATTATGGTAAATATCTGATTTTTATATAATTAAAATGAGAAGCACTTGCATTTACGCTCTCTGTTCGGACAAATCCCATTTATAAAACAACATCTTGCATTTTTCATTCCGTTTTTATTCAATCCAGCAAGCTGGAATATTCAAACGTTAATTTTTGTAAATATTAATAAGCACTTATCTTGTTGCTTATTTTTATCTTGGACTCACCTGTTTGGCCTGGTTCATGCATAATTGTGCCTACGATGAAAGAAGTTAAAACAACAACGGTTTAAATATGACATTACAACATAGCACAGCACCTGTTCTGGTCACCGGCGCATCTGGCTATATCGCCAGTTGGGTGATCCAGAAACTTTTAAAACAAGGTTATACCGTACATGCCACTGTACGCGATCTGAATAAAACTCAGAGTTATACACACCTTGAACAAATTGCAGACAGCAGCCCGGGGACCTTAAAGCTGTTTGAAGCCAACCTGCTCAAGCCCGGTTCTTTTGATGCGGCCATGGAAGGTTGTGAAATTGTCTTTCATATGGCCTCGCCTTTTGTGGTCACCAATTATAAAGATGCTCTCAAAGACATTATTGAACCGGCAATTCTGGGTACGCAAAATGTGCTGAATAGCGTCAATAAAACTGAATCTGTCAAACGTGTGATTGTCACCTCAAGTATTGCCTCAACGTATGGCGATGCGATTGATATTTTGCAAACCGAGCACACCAGTTTTGATGAATCTCACTGGAATACCACCAGTTCAGAAACCCATCAGCCTTATCCATATTCCAAAGTCATGGCAGAACGCAAAGCTTGGGAAATGGCGGAAGCGCAGGATCGCTGGGACCTGATCTGTATCAATCCGGCACTGGTCTTTGGGGAGTCCTTAACGCCTAATACTCAATCAGGCAGTGTGGAAGTTCTGCAACAGTTTGCCAATGGCATGACCTTGCTGGGTGTTCCACCGATGTGGAATGGTGTGGTGGATGTTCAAGATGTTGCGGAAGCCCATATCCGTGCCGCCTTTAATCCGGAAGCGCATGGCCGTTATATTATCTGTAGTGAGACTTTGAGCCTGCTAGAAATGGGTAAAATCCTGCGTGAAGCATTTGGTCCAAAATTCCCGTTTCCGCGCAACCAGTTGCCAAAAACGGCCTTCAAGATTTTTGGTCCTCTGGCAGGCTTTAGCCGTAAATTTGTTGAACTCAATATGGGTTATCCAATTTTCTTTAATGCCCAAAAAAGTAAGGATGAACTCGGTCTGGAATATCGTCCAGTGAAAGAAAGCTTGGTCGAACATTTCCAGCAATTGCTGGATGATGGTGTGGTGAAGAAATATATTCCTTAATTGTACGAGCTCAAACCTGATCTGACAGTGACCGATTTTTTATGGTGTCTGTCAGATTAAATTTGAGCTACTACACCGACTTATGCGCCCACAAGCTCACTATTCCTGCATAAAAACAAGCTAAGCAGAAGTCCAACGCGCATTTTTCCACGCTTGCTGTTGCTTTGTATCTAGAAAAGTCCAAGCCACATAACGACTCTCTTTTTGCCCCTGCGTCATTTTAATAGTTTTTACATCCACTGCACCGCACTTACGCAAGGTATTTAACAGCATAGGCAATGTGGTTTTCTTAGAAACCAGTGTACTAAACCAAAGACATTGCTCAGCAAACTGTGTGCTCTCTTGTACCATCTGGCAAACAAAGCGTTCTTCTCCACCGTCACACCACAGCTCGTTCTTTTGTCCGCCAAAGTTTAACACCACCTTAGAGCGATCAACCGGTTTGCCAAGTTTGCGTAATTTTTGCGTTGCTGTGGCATTTGCCTCATCTTGCGAAGCATGAAATGGTGGGTTACACAGGGTCAAATCAAAACGATCTGAAGGTTTAATCACACCTTTGAAGATATTGCTCGGTGTCTTCTGCAATCGAATCTGAATCCCCTTCCTGAGATTCGGATTTGCCTCCACGATAAATTGAGCGCTTTTAACCGATGCCGAATGAATGTCTGAGCCGACAAATTTCCAACCATAACTACGATGCCCAATGATCGGATAAATACAGTTCGCCCCTACCCCAATATCTAATACGTGAACGGCGTGTCCTGTTGGAATCTGACCGTTATTATTGAGACTTAACAGGTCAGCCAAATAGTGAATATAGTCGGCTCTACCCGGAATCGGTGGGCAAAGATAATCTTGAGGAATATCCCAATATTGAATGCCGTAAAAATGCTTGAGCAATGCTTTATTGAGCATTTTCACAGCCAGTGGATCAGAAAAATTGACTGAAAGATCGTTATATTGATTCGGGCTGACAAAAGGCGCAAGTTCCGGACAAGTCTTGATCAGCTGAGGAAAATCATAACGACTGCGATGCAGATTTCGTGCATGTAATTGCGATTTTTGTTGCGGAAAAGATTTCTTTGCTTGCGCCATGTGTATGCCAATCATCAAAGGGAGAACAGAATCAATCAGGCAGGATCTATACCTGCAAATGAATCTATTGTACGTGAATTCAACTTACATTACCGAACCCGTCCTTGTATTTGTCTATCCTCCCCTCTCATTCACCTATAGTTTTGAACTAGCAATAAAAAAGACACCTTAAGATTCATCATCCTGGGTGTCTTTTTTATTTGAGTCATTGTTTAGAGCTAATTATTCTTCGATTTGCCCATGCTCCTTCATCAAAGCAATAAATTGCGCTTCATTGATCACGGGCACACCGAGTTTTTCTGCTTTATCGAGCTTAGAACCGGCTTTTTCACCCACCACCACGCATTTGGTCTTGCTAGAGACACTGCCACTGACCCGTGCACCTAAGGCCTGCAGTAATTGCGTCGCTTCATCACGTCCCATAGAGCTTAAAGTTCCAGTCACTACCCAGCTTTCGCCATTCAGTGGTTGGCGCGTTGGTGCAATTGGCGCATCCCAATGAATACCGGCAGCCAACAAGCGATCCAATACTTCCAGATTATGCGGTGCCTGGAAGAAATCAACAATCCACTCTGCTGTAATATCACCAACATCCGGTGTTTTCTTTAAAGCGTCTACATCAGCACTACGTAAAGCGTCGAGAGTCTGGAAAGTATTGGCCAGCATACGTGCTGTCGTTTCACCTACGCCACGAATCCCGAGCGCATAAATAAAAGCTGCCAATGTAGTTTTCTTGCTGTTCTCAATCGAATCAATGAGATTTTGAACGGACTTTTCACCCATTTTTTCGATTTGCAGTAATTGCTCACGATGCTCATGCAAGTGATAAATATCCGACACATCTTTCAAAAGATTGAGATGTAACAGTGACTCCACCCAGCGATCGCCCAAACCTTCGATATCCATGGCCTTACGTGAAACAAAGTGACGGATGGTCTCAATGCGCTGCGCTGCACAATACAGTTCACCTGAACAACGTGCCAAGGCCTCACCTTCCGGCATAACGACTGGAGAACCGCACACCGGACAATTCTCAGGTAAATGCACTTCTACCGCATTGGCAGGACGGAATTCTGGCCAGACTTTTTCTACCTTAGGAATCACGTCACCACTACGATAGACACTGACGGTATCCCCAATTCTTACATCCAGACGGTGAATTTCACCAATATTATGCAGCGTTACATTGGAAACGGTTACACCACCCACTGCAACCGGATTCAACCGTGCTACAGGCGTTAGAGTCCCGGTACGACCCACTTGCCAGTCAATATTTTCAACAGTGGTCAATGCAGCCACTGCTGGGAATTTATAAGCCGTTGCCCAACGTGGTTCACGGCTCAAGAAACCCAGTTTTTGTTGCTGTTTAAGGTCATTGACCTTAATGACCATACCATCGATTTCGACACTAAGCTTTGAACGTTCTTCAATGATCTGCTCGTAAACTTTTTGCACTTCCTGGATGCTACTGCAGATAAAATGGCGCTCACCAACAGCAAAGCCAAACTGCTGTAGCCATTCCAGACTGCCTGACATTGTGGTTTGACCATGATGAGGAACACACTGGGCAATTCCATAAGCATAAAAAGCCAAAGGTCGAGAAGCTGCAATATTCGGATCAAGCTGGCGTAAACTGCCGGCCGCGGCGTTACGTGGATTGGCAAAGGTTTTTTCACCTTTCGCTGCATTGGCCGCATTCAGGCGTTCAAAGCCGGATTTCGGCATTAGCACTTCGCCACGCACTTCCAGTAATTCTGGAATCACGCCATTCACTGGAGACAGGAATTTCGGCAGGTTACGGATGGTTTTGACATTCTGGGTAATATCTTCGCCAGTTTCCCCATCACCACGGGTAACACCACGAACCAGTACGCCATGTTCATACCAGAGGGAAATTGCCAGACCGTCAAATTTCAGCTCAACATCGTATTCAATCTTTTGATTGGGTAAGCGTTCTTCAATACGGCGCGCAAAAGCAAAAAGGTCATCCTGATTAAACACGTTGCCCAAAGACAGCATTGGCACCGCATGCGTTACGGTCAGAAATTTGGAAAGTGCCTGACCACCTACTTTGACTGTCGGTGTGTCTGGCTGCTGTAAATGTGGATATTGTTCTTCTAAAGCTTTGAGCTGATGAAAGAGCTGATCATATTCACTGTCTTCAATCGTAGGTTGATCCATCACATAATAAGCATGATTATGCTTGGCAATCAGTTGAATCAATTGACGCATTTGCGCAATGACAGTGGCATCTTGGGTCATAATTTCACCATAAAAAAGGGCGGAAAATCCGCCCTATACAATATTCAGCTTTTCGCTATTATAAAAATCGGATTCTGCAGATTCAATATTGGAATATTAAACTTCTGCAGTCTGTCCAGCACGATAATCAATCGCCTGATGACGCCAGAATTCACGTAATTGTGGGGTCATTTCCTGCTGGTTCTGATCATAAACCAGACCATCCACTTCACGCGCAATCAGACGTGAAATGCTGTCCATAGTATCGAAGGCATTCTGTACATCGCTATGCGGTAAAGCCAGGAAGAACGCCAGACCTTTCACTTCTTCAGTCGACAGAGTTTCTAAGTCAAAACCTTCCATACCGGTATCTGCCATACGTAATACTGAAAATAGCAGTTTCGAGCCATCTTCACTATAACGATGGAAACATGCCAGCTCACCATAACGCAGACCATATTTCAGTAAAACTTTTAAAGTTTTCTCGCCTGAAAGAGCTCGGCCTTGGGGATAAACATGCAATGAAATAATCGTTTCAGCATTAGCCAGCGAACATTCTTCATCCACAATTTTTTGCTCATGTAGATGTGCATCCAGAATACTGCTTTCATCATTGAAGTCAGAAATTTCAGCTTTCTCAATATTGCTATTCAGGCTAAATTCGGCGGCTTTAGGCTCTTTTGCTGTTTCTGCTACTTCTACTGTTTCAGGCTTGCTTTCTTGTTCAGCTGACGTAGTGTTTTCTTCTGTTTTGGCTGCTTCCTCTGCAACCACCTGTGTATCGAGCGGACTTGCTGCTTTGGTTTCGGGCTGGACGGTTTCAGTCAAAGTTGGCTCTACTTTGGCTGCTTCTTTTTGTTCTGCCACAGGTGCAATGTTGTCTACTGCTTCTTCATTCAGGCTCGGTTCAACACGTGTAGCTGCCGGACTTTCTGTTTTAGACAGTTGAGATCGTACATGCCTTGGAATAACCGGAGTCTGGCTGTCAGGATCAATATGAAGATCCGCATCCAGTGACGGTACAGCCTCCGCAGGTTTTTTCAAGATCAGTCTTATGCCGAATAGCATAATCACAATTGCAATAACAATCCCGATAATTGTGGTGATTTCCATGTTATACCTCCGCAGCTAAGCCGTATTCTTTTGCCTGTTCCAAATTTACTGTCACTAATTTTGAGGTTCCCGGTTCAGGCATGGTTACACCTAAAAGATCAGTCGCCATCATCATTGCAAGTTTGTTATGGGTAATATAAATAAATTGCACTTGTTCAGAAAGCTCTTTGACTAAATTACAAAAACGTCCCACATTGGCATCGTCCAGCGGTGCATCGACTTCGTCCAATACACAGAATGGTGCCGGATTTAAGCGGAAAATTGCAAAGACCAGTGCTAATGCGGTTAAAGCTTTTTCACCACCAGAAAGTAATGCCAGTGAACTGTTGCGCTTGCCCGGTGGGCGAGCCATCAGTTTTACACCCGATTGCCATCCATCTTCAAGACTTAAACTCGCCTCACCACCCTCAAATACTTTCGGGAACAGGTTTTGCAGCTCGGCATTGACCTGATCGAAAGTATTCATAAACAGCTTGCGGGTTTCCTGATCAATACTTTTCATTGCTGCCTGCAGCTGTTCAACGGTATTTTCCAGATCCTGAATCTGATGGTTGAGTTCATCATAGCGTTTCGAAACTTCTTCATACTCTTCAGAAGCTGCCAGATTCACTGCACCCAGTTTATCGAATTGAGCCTGTGCTTTTTCCAGTTTGGCCTGATGTACTTTTACATCAATATTCAGCCCTGAAACTACTTCACTATTCAGTTCTTTCAGTTGTTCTGAATAATGCTGTAAATCAGATTTGGCAGCTTGCCAAGCCAGACGTTTGGCTTCGAGTTCAGTACGCAATTGTTCATCTTGCTGCTGGAAAGTATGGCGCTGCTCAGTCAGGTGCTGCTGCTTGCTTTGGATCTGATTCAGCTCGATCTGCCAGTCTGCCCAGGTCTTTTGCAGTTTTTCCGTAATCAGAGCCTGTTCATTAAACTGGCTCTGTAAAGCTGGCAATTCCAGCTGTACCGGATCAACAAACTTTTTAGCCTGTTCTATTTGCGCAATAATCTGCTGATATTGTTCTTTTAAAAACAGCTGGTCTTTTTCCAGCAGTTCAGCCTGCTGCTGGCTTTGTACTGTTTGACGGCGCAGTACTTCTAATTCCTGCTGCGCCTGCTGAGTGACTAGCTGTGAGTCTTCAAGTTGAGCATTGAGTTCTTCCAACTGAAATTGCAAGGTCTTGTAATTGGGCAGTGCCTGTTCCAGTTTCAGATTCAGTGCATGCAGATCAATTTCCAGATCATCTTTCTGCATCGCATCTTCTTCCAGCTGCTCATCCAGTTGCTGTAACTGGTTCTGCAATTGCTGTTTCTGTACTGCAAAGGCCTGTGTCGCACTCTGGACTTTAGCAATATTCAGATCAAGCTGTTGTAACTGCTTTTGTGCCTGCTTCTGCTGCTCATTGATGCTCTGAATCTGGCTCTGTAAAGCTTTCACTTGAGCATTTAACTCAGGAAGCTGTTGCTCTAGATCTGCGAATTTCGGTTCAAGCTGAGCCAGTTGCTGCTCAATTTCATCCAGACGGATACGATGACTCAGTGCCCCTTGTCCCGCCTGACTGGCTTCATCATAATCCAGTGCAATCATCCAGTCGGGGCCGACATGATAGCCATCCAGACTTAAGATCGACTGGCCTGTTCTCAGCTGAGTTTGTAAACCAAGTGCCTGTTTAAAGTTCTCAGCTACGGCCACCTGTTGCCAGAGCGAATATTGAGGCGCTTCAATCCAGTCTGCTAAACAAGGGAGCCCATCAAGCTGAATATTATCCTGTGTCGTCTGAGCTTTGAGCTGGCGTGCACTATTTTCCAAAAAATGCTCAGTTTCTTCTAATACTTGCGCAGAAAGCCATTTCGCCAGGAACTTTTCAATCAGGCTGGCATGAGCTTTGGCCTGTGGATTCAGCTTCAACACCTGCATCAACTGCACCGCATCCGCTTTGGCGTTTGGATTGGCTTTGGTCAGTAACTGGCTCAGGTTTTTCCGTTCTGAATGCAGTACCTGAATTTCTGATTTCATCTGTATGAGCAATTGCTGCTGACCTGCCTGTTCTGCCTGTAGCTGCTCAAGCTCAGTTTTCAGTGTTTTGAGCTGAGTCTCAAAGCCAGTGATTTGCTGTTCAGTTTCAGCTCTATCAGCCTGATACTGTTCCAGCTCATCTTGCTGCGCCTGCTGCTGAATTTGTGCTGCCTGCTGTTGCAAGGTTTCTTTTTGCTGTTCAATCCGGACAATATTTTTAGCCAGCTGTTCACTTTGCGCCAGCATTTGCTGTTTACGTTGTTGCTGTTGCTCAACCTGGGTTTTAATTTGAGCAAACTGGGCAGCAATTTTGCCTTGCTGGGATTTCAGATCAGTCAGACCCTGGTTTTGTTCCTGACTTTGACCTTCCTGCTGCTGCAATTGTGCAGTCTGATCTTCGAGTTGTTGATGCAGGGTGTCCAGTTGCAATTCAATCAGCTGTAAACGTTCTTTGGTTTGTGCTTTTTGTTCTTCCAGCTTCACCAGACTGCTTGAGTTCTGCTGCAATAAGGACTGCTTTTGCTGCAGGGTCATTTCCAGTTCGCTGAGCTTTTTCTCAGCCTGTTGCCATTCAGTTTGTAGCGGTGTGGACTGTTGAATCAAGCGCTGGAACAGTTCACTGGTCGCTCCCAGATCATGCTCAACAGTAGTCAATTCAGAACGTACCAGCTTAAAATTCTCGCCCAGCGTATTCATCTGCACAGTATATTCTTCTTGCAGACGCTGGCTCTGCTCACACTGGAACGACAGGATTTCAATCTTGATGGTACGGATCTGGCCTTCCAGTTCCTTATATTGAATGGCAGTTTCTGACTGACGTTTCAAGGTTTTAAGCTGAGACTTGAGTTCAGAGGCAATATCTTCCAGACGCGACAGGTTCTGCGTCGTGTGATCCAGATGCAGCATGGTCTCGCGGCGACGTGCCTGATAACGGGAAACCCCGGCAGCTTCTTCAATAAAAACCCGCATTTCTTCCGGCTTGGCATCTACCAGACGGTTAATCATGCCCTGTTCAATAATTGCATAAGAACGCGGCCCCAGACCGGTTCCCAAGAAAATATCGGTAATATCACGACGTCGGCATTTAGTGCCATTCAGGAAATATTCAGACTTGCCATCACGGTTGACCTGACGACGCACTGCCAGCTCATTATAGGCATTATACGCACCGCCCAGCTTGCCATAAGTATTATCAAAACGCAGTTCTACACTGGCGATGCCCACCGGTTTGCGCTTGGCTGTTCCGGTAAAAATCACATCCTGCATGCTGCCACCACGTAGTTGGCGCGCACTGGACTCACCCATCACCCAGCGTATGGCATCAATCACATTTGATTTACCACAACCATTGGGTCCCACCACTGCAGTCCGGTTATCCTTGAAGTGTAAGGTAGTACTGTCAGCAAAAGATTTGAAGCCTGAAAGTTTTAAACTGCTTAAACGCATAGTGTCCTGATTTAACGTCGTGAGCGTCTGGCCCACGCGAGTTCAATTTGTTTCATCCGTATCAGAGATTCCAACACAAGGTTGCGCAAGTGTCGACAAAAATCTTCCATAAATAACGTCGCCTGATGGGATTTACGAATTAAAATCGCTTCCGTCACCAGTTTAAATAATTCAAAAGATTCCTGTAGCTCACGTCTTGAAATATTCAGGGTCAGAAAATAGCTACGGCGTAAAGATGGCAGCAGTTCCTGATAGTAGCGCATCAGGTAAAGATTACCGACCATCTCCTGTTGCTGGGCCATTCCCTGAAAGATCAAATCATAAAACTTTTCGATATGGCCTTGGCGGGTTTCGGCTTCCAATTGTTCTAATAATAGCTGAATGCGCTCTGCCTCATGACTGCGCCAGGTCTCTGCCATGCGATGTACCATCTGCCCCAGCAATAAAGAGGTCAGGTCAAACAGGGCACGAACCTGCATGGCCGACATTTCCGAAACAATGGCGCCACGACGCGGGAAGATTTCAATCAGCTGGGTACGTTCAAGCAAGAGCAAGGCTTCACGGACTGATCCCCGACTGACGTCAAGTTCCGATGCAATTCTGAGTTCCTGGATGCGTTCGCCTTCAACCAGTTCACCCCGGATAATCTGTTCACTGATATGCTTGGCAATCTGTTCAGACAAACTGTGTGCTTCTTGTTGTTGCATACTGTTCCTGTCTTATTTTTATTGATGCAAGTGCAGTCATTCTGGATGACTTTTCAGTTATTAAACGGCTTTTTTGCAGAAAATACTTTGACATTGTCAGACAATCTTGTGTCTATACAGCCAACCCAGTCAAAGAAAAAGGAGAATAGTGACCTATTCTCCTCAAAAAATTTAGCTGATAAAAAATGAGTAGTTCAGGCAGTAAAGCCTTGATAGATAAAATACAGACCAACTGTAGTCAATAAGGCCGCAAAACATTTTTTTAATAGAACTGGTGATAATAAATGCGCCACTTTTGCACCAAATTTTGCAGTGATAAAACTCATCACACTAATACCAATAAACGCATAAATATGAATATAACCAATCGTATTTGGTACTTCGACTTCAGCTTTCTGACCAAACCAGATGAAACCTAAGGCACCAGCCACTGCGATCGGCAAACCGCAGGCAGCAGAAGTGGCTACTGCTTTCTGGATGACGACACCACAACGATTCAGGAAAGGCACAGTCAAACTGCCGCCACCAATCCCGAATATGGCCGATGCCACGCCAATGCCACCACCCGCTGCCAACTGTAATGCGGCTGAAGGCAATTTCTGATTCGGATCAACCTGATAATGCGCGCCTCTAAACATTCTGAATGCAATCCAGACTGCAAAGAAGCCAATCAGCAATTGCAGGCCTTGGCCCGATAAATAATCTGCAATTCCAGCTCCCAAGAATGAGCCAATGACCAGGCCGGGTGCCAGATTACGCACTACATCCCATAACACTGCCCCTCTCTGATGATGTGCCATCACCGAACTGATTGAGGTCACAATAATTGTGGCCAGAGAAGTTCCGACTGCCATATGCATAATCACGCTTGGATCGTACTGGAGCTGGGTAAAAACAATGTACAGAATTGGCACGATAATCAGACCACCACCAACGCCAAACAGGCCTGCGGCAAATCCTGCAATTGCACCAATCAATAAATATATGATTAACTCCATAACGACATTTACCACGTTTAGATTCAAATGGATGTAGAAACTCGCGAACTGCAGCAACGTTTAAGTCAAGCAGGCCAACTCCCTGAAGTGTTGCTGATCAAGCCGATCACCACATCGACCAATGACGATGTCCGGGAACTGGCAACCAAAGGGGTACAACAGGTACTAGTGTGTAGCCGCGTGCAAACCCAGGGACGTGGACAGCGTCAACGTCAGTGGATTTCTCCTGAGGGGAACATCTATTTAAGCACATTGCTGCATACACAAAAAGCAATCGATGGTCGTCTGGCGCTGGAAATTGCATTAAATATCCTGCAAATGCCAAGTCTAAAAAGCCTGGACTTGCAGGTAAAATGGCCCAATGACCTGTACAGCCTGCAGGGGAAATGGGGCGGCATTCTGATTGAACCGATTTCGACCCAACAGGTCGTAGTCGGTGTCGGGATCAATGTCAGTCCACTCACGGAAATCGTTCCAGACCAGCAGGTGACTTCTCTGACTGAATTGGGACTACCACATGCTTCACGTGTAGATCTGATTGCCGAGTTGTATCTGGCTATTCAGCAAGCGGGGGAATGGTTTAATTATGGCAGTCAGAATCTGCCGGCACGGTTTAACCAATATGCTGCATTTTTCCAGCAAACAGTTGAATTTACCGATATTCAAGGCCAATATTCCGGAACTTTCCTCGGCATTCAGGACGATGGTGCGGTCATTATCGAAACGGATGCAGGTACGCAGACATTTTATCAGGGGCAACTCCGTCTTAAAAACGGTGGCTGAACAGGCATCATTCAATGAAAAAACTATGGTTGGATATCGGCAATACACGACTCAAGTACTGGATTACGGAGCAGAACCAGATCATTGAGCATGCCGCGGAAATGCATTTGCAATCCCCTGCTGACTTACTTCTTGGTCTGATTCAGCATTTTAAGAGTTTGGGCTTGCATCAGGTCGGGATTTCTTCCGTGCTGGACAAAGCAAATAATACCCGAATTCAATCGATTCTGACCTGCCTGAACATTCCTGTAGTTTTTGCCAAGGTACAGGCACGCTATGCCGGTTTGATCTGTGGCTATGATGATCCTTCCCAGCTTGGGATTGACCGCTGGTTGCAGGTGCTGGCCGTTGCCAAGTCGACCGAGCAAAATTACTGTGTCATCAGCTGCGGGACTGCCCTGACCATTGATCTAGCCCAAGGTCAGAAACATCTCGGCGGTTATATCCTGCCGAATCTGTATTTACAACGCGATTCCCTGATCCAGAATACCAAAGGCATTAAAATCCCGGATGCAGCTTTCGAGGAACTCAGTCCTGGGCGCAATACCATTGACGCCGTGCATCATGGCATTTTATTCGGTCTGCTCAGCACCATTGAAAAAGTACTGCAAGATTTTCCGGCGCAGCTGATCCTGACTGGTGGAGATGCTGCGCTGTTTGCCCAGCATCTCGAACGGTTTCAGCCTATTATTGAACCAGATTTATTGCTTAAAGGCCTGCAGCATTTTGCAGATCATTTGCCAAACACAGTTTGAGCAGCTCGAGCAACTTTGAAAAATCTGCATAGCCATCTAGCTTGTTAAAATGCCCTGCATTTTTGATTTCAAAAATCTGTGCATTCAGGCTATGGCCCAAACGCAACGAAATCGGTGCAGGCACATAAGGATCATTGCTGGAAAGCAGCATTACAAAGCGTTTGGCACCATGTGATAGATTGTTCAGATCTAACTTTACTGCCTGCACCATTTTGTTCAGTTCCGACCAGGCCACCAGTGGTGTATCAAAAGCTGCGACTAACATGAGTCCGCCAATTTTCAATTGCGTACGGCTATAGTGATCTTCGAGAAACTTTAGAGCACTTAAGCCACCCAAGCCATGCGCAACAATGAAACTATGCTCATCCAGAGGCGAAATCTGCAGTTTCAGGTTGTGCTGCCATTCTTCCAGATCAGGTTGAAAAGGATTGGCCAGCATGATCCGTTTGGCCTCGAACCCTGCGTCTTTGATCTGCCGACTCAACCACGGATACCAGTGGTCATTTGAGGTCGCCTGATAGTCAGGCACGATATAGACTTTCTTCGTTATATTTTTCATAGCATTGTACTTATTATATTGAGAGCAAAATGCTCCGACAAAAGTTAAGTTTTTAATTATTAGCGGATGAAATTCAATATTCCTTATTTAATTTCATCCTGTCATCATTGAACCGATCTGTTCATCATCCTCCCTATTCAGTGGAAGATTGAATCAGATAAGGCTGAATCACTCGCCAGACTTCCGGCAGTTCAGTACAACCCTGCGAATTAATGAAATGCCCTTGATGTTCGGCACAGACTACGATTGCATCCAGACTTTCCGCTTGCTCCAGACTGAAGTCAGGCTGAACCCGATCATCACCTTCCGAATAAATCACTACACGTTCATCAATCTGACGTTTTAGTAAATCAAAATCTACTTCAGCAGCGTCAATGAACGGATTAACTTCTTCCAGACGTCCCAGTCGGCCATTGAAACCGGCCACTAATACCAGTTGTTTGATTCTCTGATTTTTTAATTCGCGACTTAAATAATGTAATGCAGCCAGACATCCCAGACTATGCGCAATAAAAATACTGTTTTCGTCAATCCCGTCAATCTGTTCACGCATTTGCTGTTCCCAGACCTCCAGTTTTGGCGTAGTTGACGGGTCAAGTCTGAGTACTTTCAAGCTGACATGTTCCTGCTGGGCTTTTTCCTGAATCCATGGAAACCAGTTTTCTTCAGGACTTGCGGTATAGCCATGCACCACAATCACTTGAGTCATTAGATACATCCTTCTATATTATTTTATTTCGAATGTTTTCGAGTCTGCCTGATTTTTCTGGAAATTTGGGTAAGCAAATGTTGTTTTGTTTAAACCAGATATAAAAGAAAATACAGACAATAAAAAAGGCGCTATACGCGCCTTTCTTACTTAAAACATTTATTTTTTGTCGTTCCCGCCGAACAGTGGACCCATGCCACCGCCGCCACCAAACTGTTTTTGCAGACCGCTCAGTGATTTCATCATTTTTGCCATACCCGACGGATTGGCAAATTTCTTCATCATCTTCGCCATTTGCGCATGCTGTTTGATCAGCTTGTTGACTTCTGATACTTCCATACCACAACCTGCTGCAATACGCTTTTTACGGCTTGGATTCATCAGGTCAGGGTTACGACGTTCCTTGATGGTCATCGACTGGATAATCGCTTCCATTTTCTTCACTTGCTTTTCAGGATTCGCCTGCGCAATCGCATCTTGAATACCAGAATTGCTCATGCCTGGAAGTTTGTCCAGGAAGCCCATCATGCCGCCCATCTTGTTCATCTGCTCGAATTGCATCAGCATATCTTCAAAGTTGAAGCTACCGCCTTTCTGCAATTTCTTCGCCATTTTCTCGGCTTTTTCTTTGTCGATTTTGCGTTCAACTTCTTCGACCAAAGAAAGCACGTCACCCATGCCCAGAATACGCTGTGCCACACGTTCCGGATGGAATGGCTCAAGCGCATCCAGTTTTTCGCCCATACCGAGGAACTTGATTGGCTTGCCAGTAATCGCACGAACAGACAGTGCTGCACCACCGCGCGCATCACCATCAGTTTTAGTCAGGATCACACCCGTCAAAGGAAGTGCATCGTTAAATGCTTTGGCTGTATTTGCCGCATCCTGACCGGTCATGGCATCGACCACGAACAGGGTTTCAGTCGGATTAATCGCTGCATGCAGCTCTTTAATCTCTTCCATCATATCGTCATCGATATGCAGACGACCTGCAGTATCGACAATCAGTACATCGGCAAACTGGATTTTTGCCTGTTCAATTGCACGATTAACGATGCTGATCGGTTTTTCAGTAGCACTCGATTCAAGGAAAATCGCGCCAACTTCGCCAGCCACTGTCTGTAACTGCTTGATCGCAGCCGGACGATAAACGTCGGCAGACACCATAGCTACTTTTTTCTTTTGACGCTCTTGCAGGAAGCGCGCAAGTTTGGCTGCAGTCGTGGTTTTACCCGCACCCTGCAAACCGGCAAGCAGTACCACCACCGGTGGTTTTGCTGCAAGGTCAAGGCTTTCATTAGCCTCGCCCATCATTTTGGTCAATTCGTCATAGACGATTTTGACGAAGGCTTGCCCTGGTGATAACTGAGTCATCACTTCCTGGCCTAATGCTTCTTCCTTAACTTTCGCGATAAATTCACGAGTTACAGGTAACGCAACGTCGGCTTCAAGAAGTGCCATACGTACTTCACGTAACGTATCTTTAATATTGTCTTCGGTTAGCTGCCCTGAGCCAGTAACATTTCTTAAACTCTGCGTGAGTCGTTCTGTTAAGGTATCAAACATTGCAAAATCCGCTTAAAATAGCCAGTAGCAAAAAATTGTTTCTTAAAATAGAAAATTTATGCATAGAATGCTATAGGATACTGTAGTTCGCACTGAATTTATATAAATGAATATTCATCACCCTTAAAAAGGTTTGACATGCTTAGCCTACCCTTGGTTTACACGATCTTAGCATTAATCGCTTATACCTCCTCTTTTTGGTATCTGTTCATTCATTTAATGACTAAACGTACTCCAAATCAATGGTTTGTCGGCTTAACAGCTTTAGTTGGACTGGTACTGCATGCTTTGGTTTTATCAGGTGACATGTATACCCCGATGGGGATGAATTATGATGTATTTGCCTTACTTTCCTTTACGTCAGGGCTAATGCTGCTGCTAAGTATCATTTACAGTACCTATCGGCCGATTATTGCTTTAAACCTGATTGGTATCCCCGTCGCTGCAACCGGCCTAATTCTCGGTTTCAGTTTCACCCAGCCAGCGAAAGTCATTGCACAGAATTCTCTAGGCCTGGATATTCATATTATCTTGTCCCTATCCGCTTATGCTGTGTTATTGATGGCGACGATTCAGGCCGTCATTTTGCGGTTTCAGGATCGTGAACTGAAGAAAAAACAGAAACGTCGGGTTTGGGTGAATCTGTTGCCCTCCTATCAGGATATGGAATCTTTATTGTTCGATATGCTGATGACCGGTTTCATTTTACTGACACTGGCATTGGGTTTTGGCTTCTTTACCATCGATAATTTCTTTGCCCAGCATCTGGCCCATAAGACTGCCTTTAGCATTGTGTCCTGGCTGGTTTATGGTGCATTACTGATTGGCCACTGGAAATTTGGCTGGCGTGGTCAGAAAGCAGTTCGTTTTACCCTGCTTGGGTTTGGCCTGCTGGCGCTCGGTTTTATCGGCTCCAAATTTGTGCTGGAAATGCTGTTAAACAAATAAATTGATTTACCTCTACTTTATATTTTTAAAGCCCAGTTAAGACTGGGCTTTTTATTTAATTATCCTTTTCTTGATCTGGATTTATCCTTCCCACTCGTAGCGATAGCGGCCAACTCACTACCCGGGGCAATTCTGGGTCTTCCCATTCTGGCAATAAGGCATCTGCCAGTACATTCAGCGGATTATGTCCGAGTGCCTGGGTGGCTGCTTTTACGGCTGACCAAGTACTCATATAGCCTATCAGTTGGTAAAAGTTCCACTCGACTTGTAATACCGGCGGCTGTACAGAAATTTCCTGAAATGGAAATGGCAGATTTTTGTATCCTTCATCGACATGGCGACGTTCAGGTGCCCAATAGGGTGCGATCGTCACTTCATAAAAATGTCTGAAATAATGATTCAGATGTTCTTCATCAATGCTGAATACCCCATAACTAATAAGAGCCAGAATGGCATTGGATTTTGCAATACGGCGAACTTCCGCATAGAACTTGTCCAGATCCAGCCAATGGGCAGCCTGCGCGACTGAAATCAGATCTACACTCTGGTCAACACATGGGATTTCTTCGGCTAAGGCCTGATGATATTGAATTTTCGGATGAGGTTTGGCCTGTGCGATTTGTTCGCTACTCGCATCAATGGCAATGATCTGATCAAAATAATGCGCCAAAACCTCTGAAAACTGTCCTGAGCCACAGCCGACGTCTAAAGCCAATTTGGTACTCGTTGATAGCTTTGCCAGCATCTTCCCCAAAGTGTCCGGATAATGCGGGCGAAACAAGGCATAATCTTGGGACTGCTGGGAGAAATGGTCTTTAAATTCCCGCCTTTCCATCTGCACTTTCCTGACCTGTTTTCTAACAGCTTAACTCGATCCGGAAAGGCGACAATAGGAATTTGGTTTCATTTCCAATAATTTTTAAAACTAAAAAATTAGCGTATTTTAATTATCTAAATTTTTTAAAAATCAGCGAGTTTAACTATTTTGCTTGATTTGATAATCCGCTTTAAAGTTCTGATAACTACGTCGCTCTGCGGAATTTTCGGTTAAAGCTTTTACTTCCTGCATGGTATTCAAGCAACGTGCAGTGAGCTGGATATATTGCTCGGTGCCATGGCTTTTCCAGGCAATTTCTTTTTCCTCTAAGGGACGAACTACTTTCGCCGGACTGCCAAGTACCAGATTATTTGCTGGTACTTTGAATTTAGCCTTGACTGTACTGTTGGCCCCAACAATGACATTCTCCCCGATTTCGGCCTCATCCAGAATCACACTATTCATACCGATCAGGGCATTTTTTCGTACCACGCAGCCATGCAGAATGGCACCATGACCAACATGACCATATTCTTCAACCAAGGTCACACTGTCCGGAAATCCATGAATGGTACAGGAATCTTGGACATTGGCATTTTTCTGGATATGAATCCGGCCAAAATCGGCCCGCAGCGAAGCGAACGGACCAATATAAACTCCGGCTTCAATGATCACATCACCGATCAGCACAGCCGTAGGATGGATATAAGCTTCAGGGCTGACGACAGGAATCACCCCATCAATCGCATAACATGGCATAGACTCCTCCTTGAGCTATTACATTCATGATTTTTTAAAATATTAAAAAGTCAATTCCGGCTGCTTTAAGCCACCAAAACGTTTATAAAATTGTGGATGTGCAGGTGGCATAAGGCCTTCCGCTGTCCGGGCAGTCTCCAGGAAAAACTCATCTCCTGCTGCAAATACTGCCTGATATAGATTGGTACTTAAGTTACGTGCAATCAGTGACAACCAGTCTGTTGGTAACAGTTCAAATGGCAGATTCGGGTCTTTCAGTAAAATACGGCGATATTGATGGATCAGCAGAATACGAATCTGAAAGGCTTGTACTGGATCCAGTTCCTCTTCATTTTCCACCAGATAGAAAAATTCACGGAAATCACTAATAAATTTTTCATAACGCTGATGCAATTCAGGGATTGGCCAATTGGTTTCAACCATACGTTTAATGGTCGGATAAGATTCCTGCCAAAGCTGTAAAGTTTCAGCACGGAATACTACCACCTGATCAGTCATCTTGTTATTCAGTAAAAGGTTTTGCAGTTTCTGCTGATCACAACCCGGATAGGCCATGACATTGGTCGCGATATTGGCAAAGCCTAACCATTCCAGTTCTTTTTTTAGTATCTGTTTATTTTCCAATTCAACTGAACTGAGCAGAACCAGATCCCATTTCTGATCCCATTCATTATGCTGGAAGCTGTAAATCTTTTGGTCTGCGGTAATAAAACGCTGACGGCTGCTTTCGGTAATCCGGTAATAACTGGTGCGGCCAATCTTTTCTGAACTCAGCCAGCCATTTTGTACCAGACGGAATACAGCGGTACGCACAGAACGCTCATTGAAGCCAAATACATCCATCAGCTGAATCAGGCTGGCAAGACTAATGACTCCCCCACGGTGATAAATGCTGTCACCAAAAATCGTCATTACCAATGAGGTTCCACTGAGGGTCTCATTCTGAATGAAATCATCAATTACTTGTTTTAATTTCGGATTCATTATGTTCAATTTACCTTGTCAAAGCCGGATGACAGACCTGAGCCTGTCATCCAGATGTATTTAAGCGGACTTTCGGATATCAAACACCCGCTGAGCCTTACCTTCAGAACGTGGCAAGCTACCTTCCGGTAAAACTTCCACACTGACACTAATCCCGACCATGGTCTTGATTTGTACTTTCAGCTGATTTGCCAATTGGTGTGTCATATTTATAGCATTATCTTTACGCATTTCGGTACGAATATGCAATGTATCCAGGTGACCCTGTTTACAAATCTGAATCTGATAATTTGGAATAAGCTGCGGAATATGCAGGATTTGCTCTTCAATTTGTGATGGGAACACATTCACACCACGAATAATCATCATGTCATCACTGCGACCGACAATCTTATCCATACGACGCATGGTACGTGCTGTACCTGGCAATAAGCGTGTCAGATCACGGGTACGGTAACGAATCACCGGCATACCTTCTTTGGTGATGGTGGTAAATACCAGCTCACCCAGTTCACCATCAGATAATACTTCACCGGTTTCCGGATGGATAATTTCAGGATAGAAGTGATCTTCCCAGATGGTAGGTCCATCTTTGGATTCCAGACATTCCATCGCCACACCCGGTCCCATGACTTCGGACAGGCCGTAAATATCTAGCGCATCAATACCCAGACGTTCTTCAATTTCACGGCGCATTTCATTGGTCCATGGCTCTGCGCCAAAGATCCCGGTCTTGATGGAACAATCCTTGGCAGTCCCGAATTTTTTCTCCAGACATTCAATAATGTTCAGACAGTAAGATGGTGTGACCATTAAAGCTGTTGGCTTGAAATCATGAATCAATTGTGCCTGTTTGTCGGTCTGGCCACCTGACATTGGAATTACGGTGGCACCCAGACGTTCTACCCCATAATGTGCACCCAACCCGCCAGTAAATAGCCCGTATCCATAAGATACCTGAATCGTATCTTTACTGCTGAGTCCGGCTGCACGTAACGAGCGTGCCACAACATTGGACCAGGTGTTGATGTCATTCTGGGTATAACCGACTACAGTAGGCTGACCTGTGGTTCCTGAAGAAGCATGTACACGGACAATCTGCTCCTGAGGCACAGCAAACATGCCAAATGGATAGTTTTCGCGCAGATCCTGCTTGGTGGTAAAGGGGAATTTTGCCAGGTCTTCCAGTGATTTCAGATCATCCGGATGCACACCGGCTTCATCAAACTTTTTCTTGTAAACCGTACTGTTCTGATAGGCATGCTGCAGCATTTTTTTCATACGTTCCAATTGCAGGCTACGTAATTCATCTACTGAAGCGGTTTCAATCTGTTCCATTGCATTGTTATTCATATTCTTGCTCCTGCTGCAGTCATCCTGACTGCTGATGATTTCTCTTTTGATTCAGTCCTTAAGCCACATTTTCCAGAATCAGTGCGACTCCCTGTCCAACACCGACACACATGGTACAAAGGGCATATTTTCCTTGCTTGCGCTGTAATTCTTTCATGGCAGTAATCACGAGTCGTGTACCGCTCATTCCGAGTGGATGGCCAAGGGCAATAGCACCCCCGTTTGGATTGACTCGTGGATCATCATCCTGAAGGCCTAGCTCACGTAGCACTGCAAGTGCCTGTGCGGCAAAGGCTTCATTCAGTTCGATCACATCCATCTGTTCCAGACTTAAGTTTGTCTGTTTTAATACTTTCTGTATCGCTGGTACTGGTCCAATCCCCATATAGCGTGGCTCTACACCTGCACTGGCAATTCCTACCACCCGTACTAGCGGTTTCAGTCCATATTGTTCTGCGAAATATTTATTGCCCAGTAGCACACAGGCTGCACCGTCATTCACACCAGACGCATTACCCGCAGTTACCGAACCACCTTCCTTTCGAAATGGCGCTTTTAGAGAAGATAACTTTTCTAAAGTAGTATCGGCACGTGGATGTTCATCTTCAGCAATCACCCGAGTAGAACCCTTAGCGCCCTTGATTTCCACTGGCAGGATTTCTGCCTGAAAAATACCATTCTGCTGTGCCTGTGCAGTTTTTTGCTGGCTACGATAAGCAAACAGATCCTGATCTTCACGATTAATCTGATATTTTTCAGCCACATTTTCTGTTGTTTCCGGCATGCTATCTACGCCGAAACCTACCTTAAATTTTGGATTGATAAATCGCCAGCCAATGGTGGTGTCATAAATTTCAGGAGTACGGCTAAATGCTGTGATGGGCTTGGATTGTACAAATGGTGCACGGCTCATGGATTCTACCCCACCGGCGACTACAAATTGCGCTTCACCCGATTTAATTGCACGTGCTGCCAGACCGACAGCATCCAGACCGGAAGCACAGAGACGATTTACAGTAATCGCGGGTACACTTTCCGGCAGGCCCGCTAAAAGTGCTGCCATACGCGCGACATTACGATTATCTTCACCGGCCTGATTGGCACAGCCTAAAATCACTTCATCAACTTCTGCCCATGGCAGGTTGGGATGCTGCTGTTTTAAATACTGGATCGGCAAAGCAGCAAGGTCATCAGTACGAATACTGCTCAAACCACCTGCGTAACGACCAATTGGGGTACGAATACCGTCAAAAATATAAACATGTTCCATCGTTCTTGTTCCTTAGCTCGCCATACCTCAGTCTGTTGGCGATACTTGTTGCGCCTGTCCTAGCGCTGTCTGCTTAGTTCAATATATACTAGGTTGTATCACTCTTCACCAAAAATACGATACATATTTTTTAAGATTTGTAAATTTGTGTCATATTAAATTCTATTTACTCACCCGAATCATTTATCTGAATAAATAAAATAAAAACAAATTACATATCAATAGCTTGATTAGAAAAATATTACGTAAACCCATGTTTTCAGTTTTCATTTACTATCAGAGTAATACAACATATAACATAGGACCTAGCTAACCATCAGATCAAATAGGTATCACATTCATACCTATCGGGAATAATTCAACTCGACCAAGTGGCTAAGCGATAACTGAAAGGAAAAAATCCAACAACTTTGAGCCGAGTCAAATCCATCTCCGGCAGATTTAGCAGCCCTTATATTGTGGTGTGCGTTTTTGCATAAAGGCCTGAACGCCCTCACGATAATCATTAGAACGGCCCGCCAGACGTTGCAGATCCCGCTCCAGAATCAGTTGCTCATCCAGATTATTGTCTGCAGCGGCATGAATCGCTTTCTTGATCAGGGATAGACCATAAGTCGGCTGAGTCGCCAGATGTTCAGCCATTTTTTCAGCTTCTGCTTTTAACTGATCATCTTCAACTACCTGCCAGATCATGCCGAGTTGCAGTGCACGTTCAGCCGAGATTTTGTCACCCAGCATCGCCAGACCCATCGCTTGGGCACGGCCAACCAGGCGTGGTAGGAACCAGGTACCCCCTGAATCTGGCACCAGACCGAGACGGCAGAAGGCCTGAATAAATGAAGCAGATTTCGCTGCTACCACGATGTCACAAGCCAGAGCAATATTGGCACCTGCACCCGCTGCTACACCATTTACGGCACAGATCACCGGTTTTGGCATTTCAGTAATCAGTTTAATCAGCGGGTTGTAGTATTTTTCAATGGATAAACCTAAATCTGGAGCATCAGCATTTGGATCTACTACACGGTCGTTCAGGTCCTGACCAGCGCAGAAACCACGACCTTCTGCAGAAATCACCACTGCGCGAATTGCTGAATCTTGCACCCAGCGTTTTACGACAGAAGATACTTCCTGATGCATGGTTTCATTAAAACTGTTGAGCTGTTTAGGACGATTAAAAGTCAGGTAGCCCACTGCATTTTTTTCTTCAACAATAATTGTTTGGTAATCCATTACACACCTTTTAAGTTTCTATTTCGTTCATGCATTTATCTGCATGGTGCTTAATTTAAAATCTTTACTCGTCGAAACTGAGACGAACATTTCGAGTGGTTGGACGCGCCTGACAGCTCAGCACATAACCTTTCTGGATTTCTTCTTCTTCCAGGCTATAGTTGATTGCCATTTCCACTTCACCTTGCAGCACCTTACATTTACAGGTTGCGCATACCCCGCCCTTGCAGGCATATGGCAGATCTGCACCAGCACGTAAAGCCGCATCCAGAATGCTGTCATCCTGTTTGGACACTTCAATGATCAGCTCACGACCATCCAGAATGATGTTGACCTTTTCCTCGGTACGGCTTTCGATCTGCTGCGCAGAGGCTTTTGGTGCAGTACCGGTATTAAAGCGTTCGGTGTGAATTTTGCTGCGTTCGATCCCAAGGGTTGGCAATACGGTTTCTACCGCATTCATCATTTCTTCAGGACCACAAGCAAAGCAGTGATCAGTTTCTGCTGGAATCAGGCCCGCCTGGAACAACTGCTGCAATTTTTCTTCATCAATACGACCATTGAAAATCTCGCTGTCATTTAGCTCACGCGAGAAAATATTGATCAGTTGCAAACGCTCTTTAAAGCGGTCTTTCAGATCCATGATCTGTTCAGAGAACATGGTCTGTTTCCAGGAACGGTTACCATAAACCAGTGTAAAAGTGGCATCTTGTTGACGGCTCAACACTGCTTTGACAATAGACAAAATTGGTGTAATGCCACTACCTGCAGCAAAACCCAGATAATGTTTACCACCAGTCTTGGCCGCTTTCTGGAAAAACACACCTTGTGGTGGCATCACTTCCAGTACATCGCCCACTTTCAGGTTTTCATTCGCCCAAGTTGAAAACTGGCCTTGATCAATTTTCTTGATCGCAATACTCATGTCTTCATCACTATCGCTACAGATCGAATAGCAACGGCGCAATTCTTCCTGTTCTGTAAGATGACGGATGGTCAGGTGTTGGCCCGGCTGATATTGAAAACTATCGGCATGTTCTGGACTCAGTTCAAAAGCAATGCAAATTGCCTGTTCAGTCTGAGGCTGAATAGATTTAATGGTTAACGGAATAAACTGGCTCATTTCAAAATCCTTCTTAAGCTGTGGCGATCTCACGCTTTATTGTTATGGCTTGTGCGCTTAAGCCCTTAAATACATTTAAAATAGTCAAACGGCTCCAGGCATTCCTGACATTTGTACAGCGCCTTGCAAGCGGTTGAACTGAATTCACTGAGTAATCGGGTGTGGTGGCTATGACAATGTGGACACTGGATACCATCACTAAGTGCGACATGGGTACCGCAGCTATTCGATTCGCCTTTAGGTGGAGCAATACCGTATTGCTGCAATTTATGTTTACCTTCCTCACTCATCCAGTCAGTGGTCCATGCTTCTGACAGATCGACCACGACTTTGACCGGCGTCAGCTCATGTGCTGCAAATGCCTGGGTGATTTCCGCCTTGAGCAGATCGGTTGCCGGACAGCCACTATAAGTGGGGGTCAATCGAACCACGATTTCATCCTGTGGGTTGATCTCCACTCCACGAATCATGCCCAGGTCAAGGACTGACAGGACTGGAATTTCCGGATCGGAAACCTGTGCCAGGACCTCCCAGCATTGATCTTCTACATGTCTAATCAAGTTCATGCCACTCACTCCCTGTGATGTGCTGGATTTACCAGTTCATGCCTGGATAGCTGCGCTGCATATATTGCAGTTCCGCCAGTACATAACCCAGATGTTCGGTATGTAGTCCCTGCTTGGCGCCACTACGGTAAGCACCACTTTCTGGCAAGCTCAGTTCAAAACGTTGCAACTCAGCAGATATGCTTTCCAACCATTTCGGTTTCAGCAGTTCCACATCCGGAATCAGGTGAGCATCAACCAGCTGACGTTCATCTGCAGTCAGGCTGAACAACTCTTCGGTAAAACGCCATAGCTGATTCAGACCATTCTGGATTTTTTCATGAGCTTCTGCTGTACCTAAGCTCAGGCGTTCCATCCATGAGGTTGAAAAACGCAAATGGTATTTCACTTCTTTCAGCGACTTGATGGCGAATGAGGAAATCTCTTCATTCCTGCTATTGCTCAGGGCTGCAAACAGCAAAGCATGGTAATGATCCATCAACCACTGACGTACGATAGTTTGACCGAAGTCATTATTTGGCTGTTCGCATAGCAGTAAGTTACGGTATTCTCGCTCGGTACGGAAATAGGCCAGTTTATCTTCATCACGACCTTGCCCTTCAATTTCACCGGCTAGACTCAACGCGGTACGTGCCTGACCCAGCAGGTCCAAACCGATATTTGCCAATGCAATATCCAGCTCCAGCTCCGGTGCGTGACCGCACCACTCTGCCAGACGGTGTGAAAGGATGAGCTGGCTGTCGCCAACATGCAGTAAAAATTGTGCCAATACCTGATTCGTCATTGCTCTTTCCTCCACCTTACATGTGTTCGATGCCATCTGGAATGTGATAGAAGGTCGGATGACGGTAGACCTTGTTCAATGAAGGATCAAAAAACTCCGATTTTTCATCTGGTTGAGATGAGGTAATCAGTTCAGATTTCACGACCCAGATACTTACACCTTCATTGCGACGGGTATAGACGTCACGGGCATTTTGCAGGGCAATTTCATCATCAGGGGCGCGCAGGCTGCCGACATGACGGTGGCTCAGACCCTGTTTGCTGCGAATAAATACTTCGTATAAAGACCAGTTATTCTTGTTCATTTGCATATCCTTGTGCTATTCCGTTGCCTTAAGCGATTTTTCGTTGATCTGACTGCTGCTGTTGCTTGCTGGCATAAACTGCTGCTGATTCACGTACCCATTTGCCCTCTTCCCAAGCCTTGCGGCGTGCTTCGATACGTTCGTGGTTGCATGGACCTTTGCCTGCCAGCACATCGAAGAACTCATCCCAGTTCACCTGACCAAATTCATAGTGGCCAGTTTCTTCATTGAATTTCAGGTCTGGGTCCGGCACAGTCAGGTCAAGCTGCAATACTTGCGGCACAGTGTTGTCGACAAATTTCTGACGCAATGCATCATTACTGAATAATTTGATTTTCCACTGCATGCTTTGCGCACTGTTTGGAGAATTGTCATCACTTGGACCAAACATCATCAGTGCCGGCCACCAGAAACGGTTCACTGCATCCTGTGCCATCTGTTTCTGTTCTGGTGTACCTTCTGCCAGTTGCATCATGGCTTCAAAACCTTGACGCTGATGGAAACTTTCTTCTTTACAGATACGCACCATGGCACGTGCATAAGGACCATAAGAAGTACGACACAGCGCCACCTGGTTGACGATTGCCGCCCCATCCACCAGCCAGCCAATCGCAGCAACATCTGCCCAGGTCAGGGTTGGATAGTTAAAAATGGATGAATATTTCATGCGGCCAGCAATCAGCTTTTCCATCATGTCATCACGGTCTGCACCTAGCGTTTCTGCTGCACTGTAGAGGTATAGGCCATGCCCGGCTTCATCTTGTACTTTAGCCAGCAATACCGCTTTACGTTTCAAAGTCGGTGCGCGGGTAATCCAGTTACCTTCTGGCAGCATGCCAATCACTTCTGAATGTCCGTGCTGACCAATCTGGCGGATCAGGGTCTTTCTATAGGCATCCGGCATCCAGTCCTTCGCTTCAATAGAAATGTCCTGCTCTATCTTCTGATCGAATGTTTGTTGTTGCTTATTCATGTTTGTCTCACTTATCCCAAGTGCTGATACAATCAAATTAAAACGATACAAATATAAAATCAATACTATTTTTTAAGTATCATATATTTTTTAAAAGCATTTTCTATTAAGCTATTGTTTTTATTGTTTTTGAATTTTTAATTACATGAAAGTTACTTTTTTGTTTGCGGATTATGATTGACATTTAAGCTTTTTGATTGCAATTTATGAAACATCAAAAGTAAAAATAAACTCAACAACGTATCATAAATGGAGTTATACAATGTTGGAACTGGACAGCACTACCCAGAGTACGGATCTTCAGGACGACACACAGGCGCATTACGCAGCTAAAGTTAAAGTATTGAGTTCACTGGTTTTAGGTGGTGAACATAGCGCACAAAATGACTTGCGTACGGTCTATCACGCCATTAGCGGTGAAGCGATTTATCAGGTCAGCAGTCACGGCATCGACATGCATAACGTAGTGCAATATGCCAAACAGAAAGGTGCTGCCATTGCCCACTGGACCTTCCACCAGCGTGCCAACGCCCTGAAACAGGTGGCACAAAATTTACTGGAACGTAAGGAAGATTATTACCGCCTGGCAGCCGCAACTGGCTGTACCCGCAAAGATGCCTGGATTGATATTGAAGGTGGGATTGGCACCCTGTTTGCCTATTCAAGTCTGGTTCGCCGTGAACTCAGCGATGAAACGGCACTGGTTGAAGATGCCTGGATTCCATTATCCAAACAGGGCAGCTTTGGTGCCAAACATATTCTGAGCCCGAAAGCCGGTGTAGCAGTGCATATCAATGCATTTAACTTCCCGATCTGGGGTATGCTGGAAAAAATTGCACCTACTCTACTAGCCGGTGTGCCATGTATTGTGAAGCCGGCAACAGAAGGCGCAGAACTGACACATGCAGTCGTTAAAGACATTTTAGCCAGTAATTTACTGCCAGAAGGTGCTCTGCAGCTGATCTGCGGGCAGACTTACGACCTGTTTGATCACCTGAATGCACAGGATACGGTAACCTTCACAGGTTCGGCTGCTACCGGCCAGAAACTGCGTGCGCATCCACACCTGAATGCCCACTCCATTCCATTCAGCATGGAAGCCGATTCGGTGAACAGCGCCATCCTGACCCAGCAAGCCAACGATGAAACCATTGACCTGTTTGTGCGTGAAGTCTTCCGTGAAATGACAACCAAGACCGGACAAAAATGTACTGCAATTCGTCGTGCCTTTGTGCCAGCAGCATTGCTCGATACCGTACAGCAACGCCTGACTGAAAAACTACAGAAAGTAGTCATCGGTGATCCTGCACAGGACGGCGTAACCATGGGTGCTCTGGCCAGCGTTAAACAGAAGCATGATGTTGCTGCCAAGGTAGAACAGCTGGCACAGGAAGCTGAAATCATCATAGGTAGCCACCTGCGCCAGGACTTTGCCATCCAGGTCGCACATCCGGAAAAATCTGCTTTCTATCCACCAACAGTATTGTTATGTAAAGATCCGGTACAGGCCCAACAGATTCATAATATCGAAGCCTTTGGCCCAGTGGTTACATTGATGCCCTATAGTGACCTACCACAACTGGCAACATTAGTAGCTCGTGGTGAAGGCAGTCTGGTCGCTTCAATCGTGCGTAACCATGATGAAAATATTGAACAGCTACTCAGCAAGATCGCGCCTTGGCATGGTCGTGTGCATATTCTGGATCGTGAAAGCGCTAAGGAAAGTACCGGTCATGGTTCACCACTGCCATTGTTAGTGCATGGTGGTCCGGGGCGTGCTGGCGGTGGTGAGGAACTCGGTGGTCTGCGTGCAGTGAAACACTATATGCAGCGTACTGCTATTCAAGGCTCACCAAATGTGCTGACTCAGGTCGGTCATAGCTGGACCGCGGGTGCGGAGGTATTTGAAGACCGCGTGCATCCATTCAAGAAATCCTTTGATGAACTGCGGATCGGTGAACGCCTGCTGACTGCACGCCGTACCATTACTGAAGCTGATATTGTCAACTTTGGTGGTTTAAGTGGAGATTACTTCTATGCACATATGGATAAGATTGCGGCTGCGGAATCCTTGTTCGGTGAACGCGTCGCACATGGTTACTTCATTGTCTCTGCCGCTGCCGGCTTGTTTGTTGATGCTGCTCCAGGTCCAGTTATTGCCAACTATGGCATGGACAACCTGCGCTTCGTAGAACCGGTGAAAATTGGTGATACCATTCAGGTAGAACTGACCTGCAAGCAGAAAACCCCAAAACCGCTGCGTGATGAGCAGAGACCGCATGGTGTCGTGGTCTGGGACATCAAGGTGAAAAACCAGCGCAATGAACTGGTCGCGACCTATGACATCCTAACTCTCGTAGAAAAAGCTGCTTAACAAATATTTTCAGACACTTAAAGTAAGAAGGGAATCTATTTGATTCCCTTTTTTATTGATTTAAAAATAATTGTATCTTTTTAATCCAGACATATTGACGGCTGTGCAAATTACTCCTAGATTAGATTAATTGATACACATTAAAAATAAAAATAATTAAATTTGTATCAAATAAACCAATCACTATAACTTGCACAGGATGTTGCATGATGAATGAAAAAACATTGGTCATAGACAAGGTTGACAATGACGTCCAACCACTCGATTCTCATCTAAAAATTACTACGCCTATCCCTGAACAGGTGGCTACAGAAATTCCACCAGCAACTCCGGAACGTAGCAGCTATCAATGGTATGTGGTAATCATCTGTATGGTGGCCTACATTCTGTCTTTCGTAGACCGTCAGATTTTATCCCTGATGATTGAGCCGATTAAGGCCGACTTGATGCTCAGTGATACCCAGTTCAGCCTATTGCAGGGGCTGGCCTTTTCGCTGTTTTATGCCTTTATGGGCGTACCGATCGCCGCACTGGCCGACAAGAAATCACGTGTGAAAATTATTTCGGTTGGGATCGCTTTCTGGAGTCTGGCCACTGCAGCCTGTGGCCTCAGTAAAAACTTTATCCAGATGTTCCTGGCTCGCCTTAGTGTCGGTGCAGGTGAAGCAGCCCTATCTCCTGCTTTTTACTCAATCGTGGCGGATCTGTTTCCTAAACATAAACTAGGCCGTGCGCTGGGTGTTTATGCCATTGGTGCTTTTATCGGTTCAGGACTGGCTTTCCTGATCGGCGGTTATGTCATCGGTCTGCTCAAGGATGTTAGTTTCGTTACTTTACCGGTAATTGGTGAGATCAAGACTTGGCAACTGACCTTTATGATTGTCGGTTTACCGGGTGTATTGCTGGCGCTGCTCATGATTTTGACCGTACGGGAACCCGAGCGTAAAGGCCTCAAAATGGATGCGAATGGTGTCGCCGTTAAAGCATCTTTTAAGAATTCCATCGGTTTTATTAAAACCCATAAAAAGACTTTCTTCTGTCATTTTATTGGCTTCTCTTTCTATACTATGATGCTGTATTCCCTGCTCGGCTGGGCACCGGCCTACTACATGCGTCACTTTGGCCTGGATGCAAGCCAGACCGGATATATCCTTGGAAGTATTATTCTTGTCGCAAATACTTCAGGCGCCCTATTCTGTGGCTGGCTCATCGACTTCTTTTCTAAACGTGGCTATAGCGATGCAGCAATCCGTGCCGGTGCAATTGGCTGTGCTGCCCTGATCATTCCAAGCGTGCTGTTTACCCAAGTCGACAATATGCAGCTTTCATTCGCACTGATCTTTGTGGCGATGTTCTTCTCCACCTTCCCGATTCCAGCATCAGCCGCTGCTACCCAGATGCTGACACCGAACCAGTTGCGCTCTCAGGTATCAGCCAAATTCCTGTTGATTTCTAACCTGATTGCACTCGGTGTGGGTACAACTGCTGTGGCGCTGATTACAGACCGATATTATGAAAATACCTTAATGGTGGGTAATTCGATTTCTATCGTCAATGCTGTAGCTGGTGTAATCGGTGTATTCCTGCTGTATAAAGGCTGTCAGTATTATCGTGAAAGTATGAAAGTCGAAAAACTAATCGATTAAGACAATATTAGATTTTTAAGATTTAAATCCAAACCTTAAATCAGTCGATTTAAGGTTTTTTTATTTCGATAGCAAAAGATCAATAGATACTCATTCACACTCAATCTTTTTCTGCAATTCATATGAAAATTAAACTGCCTGGACATTCCCACCAAAAAGCCGTATAACACCGTTTTTCGAATTAACAGGTGTTGACCATTGAAACTTGTTCTTGCACCCATGGAAGGCTTAACTGACCCGATTATGCGCGATGTACTGACATCCGTCGGGAGCTTCGACTGGTGTGTAACCGAGTTTATTCGTGTCACGGATTCGGTGCTGCCAGATCATATCTATCACACCTACTGCCCTGAACTGTTAAATGAGGGCAAAACTGCTGCCGGTACGCCGGTGCATGTACAGTTTCTGGGAAATAATCCGGAAATGCTGGCAGCCAATGCAGTGAAAGTCGCTGCCATGGGCGCGCCTGCAATTGATATGAATTTTGGCTGTCCAGCCAAAACCGTGAATCGTCATCGTGGTGGTTCAGTGCTGTTAGATGAACCTGAAGTCGTCTATGAACTGGTCAAAGCTGTTCGTGATGCAGTGCCCGCGCATATTCCAGTTTCGGCGAAAATGCGTCTGGGTTATATGGATCGCAACTTCATGATGGAAAATGCGCATGCCATTGAAGATGCTGGGGCGGCCTGGGTCACTGTCCATGCACGGACCAAGGCCGATGGCTATACTCCGCCAGCCTTCTGGGACCAACTGCAACCAATTCGTGAAGCCTTAAAGATTAATGTGATTGCCAATGGTGAAATCTGGACCAATGCCGATGCCAAGCAATGTCAGCTAGAATCAGGCTGTGAAGACCTGATGATTGGCCGTGGTGCGGTCACTACACCTGATCTGACCCAATGTATTCGCCAGAATTCTGATGAGCCGCTCATCACCTGGAATGAACTACTGAAACTGCAAATCCGTTTCCTGAATGGTTCCTATAAAAAGGAAATGAATATGGTCGGCCGTTATAAGCAATGGCTGGGTATGATGTCCAAGCATTATCCTGAGGCCAAAACACTTTGGGATGAGGTCAAACGGATTAAACAGCTGGTTGAAATTACTGAAAAGCTAAAAGCCTCGAAAAATTAAGAAAAAGCCTTTGAATGATTCAAAGGCTTTTTTGTTCGGATTCTCGCCTGTTTAAATTTGCAACATGTTCACGGTTGGTTTTCCAGGATTTTTCTAGTACTTCCTTCTCCAAGCGAATCTGGATACGTTTAATCTTGGTATCAGAAATAACTCGCTGATTAAAGCTTTTTACATAATCTGTCCAACCTGCGCCTCGAAATACATAATTTGGCATTGGGGTTTTGAATACCGCATCTGGCATAAATACAATCACAGAATGCAGCTGGTCTGGCTCAATAATATCAGCCAGCACCTGCTCCAGAACTTTGATGTGCTTATAATTCTGATGAATCGGATTTTGAAATTTATAGCTATTTTTATAAAGTTTTTGCGTCCAGGTCTTTTGTCGCTCGCCACCAAAGATCCAGCCTTTATAGTTTTTGGTTTCAATCACAAACAGGCCATAAGGACTTAATAAGAGATGATCAATTTGTGTTGTGCTCCCTTCTCCATCAGGAAGAGTCAAATCGTTTAATAACCGATACTCAAGGTCTTTCAGATAAAGTTTGACATGCGTGGCAACAGCGAATTCTCCCAGCTTTCCTTTTAAAAATGGTTTAAATAACTTAAAAACGATCAAACCAATAAAAAGTAGAAGAACCCACCATAAACTCGACCAGAGTTGGCCTAAGATTTGTGTTGCGAACTGATCCATATTTTAATTTTCATTAATTTTATGATTTTGATCTTAATGGGTTCGCTCAATATTTAACAGAATTTCTTTTTTATCCAGACCGCCTGCAAAGCCTACCAGCTTACCGCTACTGCCAATCACCCGATGACAAGGTGCAATAATCGAGATCGGATTTTTACCATTGGCAGCGCCCACGGCGCGCACTGCTTTAACATTACCGACCTGTTCAGCGATTTCCCGGTAACTTCGGGTCTGTCCATAAGGAATATTCAGCAAAGCCTGCCAGACTTTTTTTTGAAAATCAGTACCGGCAAAATCTAAAGGCAGTTCAAAAACATTGCGCTGACCGGCAAAATATTCCTGAAGCTGACGCCGAGCTTCTATCAATACAGGATGCTGTGGATCTTCAACCAGAGTTGCCAACCTGACCCGATTCGGTTTTTCACAATCCCAGAGTACAGCTACCAGCGCCGTTTCATTGGCGACCAGCTGCAACTGCCCTACAGGCGAGTCCATATAAATATAACTGAGTTGCATGGCCCTACTCCTACAGAATCAAGCTTGCCAGTTTTTATTTTACTCGAAATCAGAACTGCTCAACAGCTCTTAGGAGGAGGATAATTTCATCAAAACAAGTCCGGAGATAATCAGCACCGCAGCGAGCATACGCATAGCAGAAGCAGGTTCACCTAAAACTATAACACCGACCAGAAATGAGCCGACTGCGCCAATGCCCGTCCAGATGGTATAGGCAGTTCCTAGAGGCAAAGTACGCATGGCATAGGCCAGTAATACAAAACTGAGCACCATAAAAACAATCGTAAAAATACTCGGTGTGAGTTTAGTAAAACCCTCTGAGAGCTTCATGGAATAGGCCCAGACAATCTCAAATAGTCCAGCGAATACAAGTATAATCCAGGCCATATTGCCTTCCTCCTAATTAACAGAGTCAGGCCGTCCTGACGATTTTTCTTGTTGAATTTTATAAATTTAATCAACAAGGGAGGTCGTTCCCCCTAAAAAAATAAACATCTTATAAAACAGATGACAAAACCAAACTGCCGTTTACAAAATTTGACTGAATGAGAATTAACTTAACCATGTCTTACTCAAATGCTCAGGACAACTTGAAGATTTCAGCCTATCTTAAGGAACGCCAACATGGGACATCGTGTTATGGCATTACAGAGACTTGAGTAAGAAAAACAAACAAGGAATAAGTCCATATTATTAAGTTATGCACATGAATTAAATTTAAAAATAGCATGGAGATCTTACACAATGAAACACAAAACTAAGACCTATTGATCACTTTTTGTTTGGCTTGATTATTAACCTTTGATGAATAAACGACCACTAAAATCAAGGGCTGACATATGTAAAAAGAACTCCAATTGAGTTCTTTTTATACAAATTTTGTCTAAGATACAATCAATCAGGCTACAAACGATTACAAAATATGCAACATATCCATATGGTTATCAACATAGATATCTACACACTTATCCATAAAGTTATCCACAGATTTATGCACCTTAAACATTTTAGAGATTAAAGCTGGATTTGACCGACTTTAGCCAGCTCACTACGCATTTCATCAATCACAGCTTTATAATCCGGCTTGCCAAAAATCGCTGAACCGGCCACAAACATATCTGCACCAGCTTCTGCAATTTCACGAATATTTGCTGGTCCCACACCGCCATCTACTTCTAAGCGGATATCACGACCTGAAGCATCAATGATCTTGCGCGCCTGACGTAATTTATCCAAAGTCATTGGAATGAATTTCTGTCCACCAAAGCCAGGGTTCACACTCATTAGCAATACCTGATCAACCTTATCCAGTACATAATCCAGATAATGCAATGGTGTCGCTGGATTAAATACCAGACCGGCTTTAGCACCACCCGATTTGATCAATTGTAAAGAACGGTCAATATGATCAGATGCTTCCGGATGAAACGTAATAATATCTGCACCTGCTTCCAGAAAGTCACCAATCATGCGATCTACAGGTTTCACCATGAGATGCACATCAATAGGTGCCTGAATACCATATTTTTTCAATGCCTTACATACCCCTGCACCAAAGGTTAAATTGGGTACATAGTGATTATCCATGACATCGAAATGCACAACGTCTGCACCGGCCTGAAGTACATTTTCAACTTCTTCACCTAAACGGGCAAAGTCGGCAGACAAAATAGAAGGTGCAATTAAATAAGGCTTGGACATGAAAGGACCTGGCTAACTGAAATTGGATTTTTCTCATTATACCAAATCCAGTCCTGCTACTGTGACTTGGATGTTATGTAACGCTGGACAGTATTTATGCTTAATATCACTTGGCCTAGATGAAAATGATTGATTAAGACAGGAAAACTCGCATATCCATCAATAAAAAATCGAGGCTAAACACGCCTCGATCCTCAGGATATAGAGATATGAATTTTTATACTCAATATTAGAGCTAAACAGGTTGGCTCATTTTTTCTTCGAATGCATGAATCCGTTCAATTCTTTTATCCAGTTCGGGATGCGATTCCAGATATTTTTTGAGTTTTCCAATCAAACGCAACCATTTCAGCTCAGACTCAGTAATTTGCCGTTCTTTTCCATCAATATTCAAAGTAAAGTTTTTTATTTTTATCGTTTTATTCTGCTCTGCCAAGATTCTAGCGTTTTCAACCCGCTGCAAAAAGTTCGACAAATGGATACTGGAGATCTGCTGTTGATGTAAATGTTGCATGGCATAATCATCCGCAGCAAGTTCAAGTGCCTGTGAATATCCCGCATCGGCGAATACCGCTATAGATGCCGCCACCACATCACTTAAATCTCCTGTTACCAAGGCAAATAGTCCTGCTGCACCCAGGTTGGAAATCACTTTTTGCATGCTATGTTTTTGTACCAGATGACCTTGTTCATGCGCCAGTACTGCAAGAACTTCTTCATCTGCACCGCTAAGCTTGACCAGTTCATCGGTGACAATAATGGTATTGTTCGGAATCGCAGCTGCATTAAGTCCCATGGTTTCACCGCCTTGACGGAAAATAATCTTAGCGGGTTTCCCTACTGCAATTTTTTGTTCATACAATTTTTTTAGACGTGCTTGATGCTCTGCGGAGAGCTTGGATGACTCAGTTTGCTCAATTAATTTCTGCTCAGTTTGCTTTCCTACCTCGATCAAGGTCTGTTCCGGAAGTAATTGAGCGAGCTGCTGGGCCGTATATGGAATTCCCCATTTAAGAATAAAAATTACCGCACATATCACGATAATCATCGAGAAGAAAATCAGGAGTGGAGAACGTTCAAATTTCCATATGGCATGATAGATTTCTTTGGATTTAATCTTCAGCCAATGCGGTGCTTTGGTCAAAAATTCAATCCGACGATCTTCAGGTAATTCGATAATCGGTTTACGTCTCCCGACCCCGCCAATATACGCCATATCAGGATAACTAAAATAAAAGTCATCCTCGCTCACTTGCTTGGGTGTTTCTTCACTAAGCTTTAGGGCAATCCCGCGTTGCTGATCAGGGACAATCCATGCACGCTGGGCTTCGACCAAAACCCCATCATAAAATCTGACTTCAACAGGTCGCTTCATCCTACTTGCCTCTATAACGATGCATCGAAATCAAAGATATCCAGTACTTCATTGGCTATAGCATTTGGATCACGCTGCAAGATATTTTTTAGATTAGTTTCGTCCTCTGCTAGATAGAGTTCTAGGTTAGCCAGTTGATATTCATATAAACGGATGCTCGCCCAAGGGGTCATGAGTCCCAAACTGAGTGCACGCACTATCCAGTTACTGAGTACAATCCAGCTATAGCGCCATGTCGTTACCCGGGTTTTAAAATAGCTTTGACCAAGCTCTACATGATTCCAGGTATACATATATAAGCGTGCAGAGATCATCGGCCAGACCAAGGCCAGGCAAAACAGATAGCTCAACACAACACCTAAGGTAAACAGGGTTGTACCGATCAAATCGACCCAGTAAACGATTGCTGCGATCCATGCGATACCAATTAGCAGACACAGACATAAGGGAACATAGACTGCTGACATAAATTTAGACCATTTGATCCCCAAGCTGAACTGAAGTTGGCCGATCGATAAATGATTAAAGCAGTAACGTTTGTATAGCCAGATCACCACTGGACTGAAAAGAAACAGGGTGAAAATATTGACCAATATCGCGAGCCATAAAACCCTATAGGCTTCCCGATTGCTTCCACTAAAATGAAACCGGACATTGCCATATTTACTATTCCGGGCCTTAAATTTCAGGGTCATCCGAATTAACCAAGGTAGAGAGATCGCAGCAATCAGAAATAATGAACTGGTGACAAGAATGGAGTAATTGGTCAAGATCACTGTCACCACATACAACTCCAATGCCAATAGACGACCTAGCAGAATTCGGCTTGGCATGGCGATGAAGTCAAAGCGATGTTTTAACAATTGGGTATTACCGTAGAAATAGCGGATACGGCGTGCCTTTGCCCAAGGGCTATACAAAGTAAGCGTAATGATGGTTAACATCAGATTCACCATCCAGATTCCAAAATATTCAGTGGCACTGCCATGAAATCGGAAGCTGTGTTTTTCTAGTGGAGGTGATGGTTGGTCAATCTCTGGTTCAGGCTTATTGTGCATCGTGTTCTTAACTGCAACTGGTTCTACCTGATTTTTGAATAGCAACTTATATGCCATTTTTATTATATTTATTTGATATTCATATAAAAAACTCCAGAAACATGACCTATTTTTGGAGTTTCATTGTACTTTTAAGTTTGCTGCGCTTTTGTTGCTTGGCTTATGGATTTAATTGTACGGCATGGAATTGTAAATGGTCATCTACAAAGCTTTGAATAAAATAGTAACCATGATCATAACCTTGATGTTCACGTAAGGTTAATTTCTGGTTCACGGCATCACAAGCTTGCTGAAATAACGCCGGATTCAGCTGGCTATAGAACTGGTCAGAAAAGCCCTGATCAATCAGGATATCGCTAAACAGCGCACCTTTTTCCTGAACCAGCGCAGTTGCATCATGCTTCAACCATTCTTTGCGGTTTTCGCCCAGATAATTTGAGAATGCTTTTTCACCCCATGGACATTGGCTTGGTGCACAAATCGGTGCAAATGCCGAAACTGAACAGAATTTTTCCGGATATTTAAAAGCCAAAGTTAAAGCGCCATGTCCACCCATGGAATGACCGAAAATCCCGATCTTATCTGCCTGAACTACGAACTCTTCACACACCAGTTCATACAACTCATCGACGATAAAGCTTTCCATCTGATAATGTTCAGCCCACGGTGCTTGAGTGGCATTGATATAAAAGCCAGCGCCTTGCCCGATATCCCAGTGATCCCCTTTGGCAACATCGTCTCCACGCGGTGAAGTGTCTGGTGTAATCAGAATCAGGCCAAGCTGGGCCGCCAGACGCTGGGCATGTGCCTTGATTGCAAAAGTTTCTTCAGTACAGGTCAGGCCAGCTAAATAGAACAAAGCCGGGCAATTTTGGCCTTCCAGAGCTTGTGGCGGCAGGAAGATTCCAAATCTGGTTGGTTTTTTTAATACTTTAGACTCAAAGCTATAAATCCGCTGTTCACCCTCAAAGCTTCGATTATTCTGTACCAGTTCCATCATCATTCCTTTTTCTATTTTCTAAAGTTGTAGATTGGTTTATGGAGTCAAAGCGACAGACGGAGATGCTGAAGTGGTCGTCGCTGGAGGGAAAAGACGCTGTTCCAGTTGTGGCAACATCAATTCCATGTTTTTGCCAATCACCCATTGTGGTTCTGACGGTTCAAATCCTTGAGCTGCTTCCCATTTAGCCACTGTAGTCTTGGCCTGCTCAAAAGAGGCTTTCAGGCTGTTATTTTCACGCATGGCCTCATCAAAAAAAGCTCGACCGAAATAAGTATAGTCAGCTTCGTTCGAACAACCGAAAGACTGACGGTCAGCAGCAGAAGCAGTAATGATCAAGGTATTATCATTCTGCAAAGCCGAAGCAAAACTTCCTGAAAAACAGGCAGAAATAACAATCACTCGCCAACGCACACCTGAGGCATCCAGAGTATCACGCAACCATTTTGGATCGACTGATGCCAGGTCTAGCGGTGCATTTTCCATTTCAAATTCATTTGGCAAGCCATGTGAGGTCATGTACAAGAATAGCACATCACTTTCGCGGTTCATCTGCTGGCCAATACGGCGCAAGGCCAATTCCATACTGGTTTTGGAAGCAAGTGGAATTTCAGTTCGCGTTGCCGGATGATTGACTAGCATAATCGAACGGCCAAAAGTGCCAAAACGGGTATCAAACTGCTTTTTAATCCGCTCTATTTCTGAATAGAACACATCCTGATAACTCGCGCCAGCCACACCCATAAAGTACCAGTGCGACTGTGCAAATTCACCATATTCAATTGCATCTAACGCCTTGTTCAGCAAGATCGGCTGAGCATAGAAAGCATCTTCAGCAAAACTTGGTGGAATTTCTTCAACTTTCCAGATTGGCTGATCTTTCACCGAAATCTGCCACACCACCAAAGTAAACAGGGTAGCCAGCATAATCAGTGCCCGTTCCCACCACGGCCATTTTAATTCACGTGAAATCACCCAGACCACAGCCAGACTTTGCCAGACAAATAGCATGACAAACAGGGTCGGAATATAAGCGTAGAAAATATAAGGTAGATAATCCAGATCACCCAGATACTGGATCAGGCTCTGGAACAGCATAATATGCGTATCCAGCACCAACCAGAGCAGTGCTGGCACCAGCATTAGACGAGGATTATTCACTCGTTGGGACAAGAAAATCCCGACAATCAAGGCAATAAAGGGCCAAAGCGCATAACTGATCAGACCTTGAGAGTTGAAATCTCCCATGCGTCCAGAACTGAGCCAGCTAAACAGGCTGTTAGCACAGCCGCCCAAAACACCCCAGAATACCAGTTGCAGAATAGAGGGACGCACCAGTTGTAGCGAACGCCGAGATCCCAAAAATAACCACATCCCGGCAATTTGGTTGCTTTTAAAATCGTGCCAAAAATTGATGGAGGGTTTAAAGTCGATCATATGATTTCAGGGAGATGAGTGGCTCGCTAATGTGCCCAATAAGTTTATGCTTGATATAAGTTTTATCAATGCCAATTTTTAAATATATAACAAATCCTTGATCTATTTTGAAGCAATTCTCATATTAAGTAACCAGTTCATGCTGAAAATAGGCATCAAAACGGCAAGCATCACCAGACCATTGATGATTTGGCTCTTTTCCAGCTAAAAATACAGCCAGACGAGGACGTTTAACCACCACCCGCTTGCCAATTTTTTGTGCCAACTCTAAGAGATTATCTCCCAGATCCATTTCACCATCTTCAGGTAAAAGCAGATGTAATAACTGCATTTGTTTTTTCACCTGCGCCTGCTTTTTTGGTGCCTGCTGGTTCTGGTCGCGTTGTGGAAACATCGGGTCCAGATAAACCACATCGACAACCGCATTCTGCTCAGCCTGTGATTTCAGATAATCTGCAGAATCCGAAAAAACCAGATGAATCCGGTTAACCACTGGACTTAGAAAAGCATTATTTTGGGCTCGACTATGACTGTCTTCAAGCAGGGTAAATAAAATAGGATGTCGTTCGACCAAGGTCACCTGAGCACCCAAATGTGCCATCAACAGACTGTCATGACCTAGACCAGCCGTTGCATCAATAAGAGTCGGCTTTTCTCCGAGGTTACAAGCACGAGCAATCATTTCCGATTTTAAAGAGGCACGTTTTAAGCGCCCTACTTCTGCTTGCCAATCTGGTTGCATTTTCATGCCATTGGCACAGAGCCATAGGCCGTCAGCATCAACACACAGTGCCAGTTCGGGATGTAAACGCAAGAAACGTGCATTCAGCTTTTCAATGATCTGAATACTAACCTCTACACCACGAGAAGAAAGCACAGCCTCGAAGTGCTGTGCTTTCTCTTGATACTCAGATTCGGTATATAAGCGAATCGTGCTTACCATAGTCTCCAACCTGTAAAGGCAAATAATAAAATCAGTAAACCTGAGGCAATACGATACCAGGCAAAAATCATGAAATCACGTTTTGCCACATAGGCTACCAGAGCACGGATTAATAAAAGCGCCGAGATGAACGATACGATGATACCGACTGCCAGAACTGTCCAGTCTTCTGTGGTACTGTAAACATCATAACTTTGATAAAGATCGAGCAGGCCTGCCCCGATAATGACCGGAATCCCCAAGAAGAATGAAAATTCAGTTGCAGCCTTACGTGATACGCCCAGGAACATCGCCCCGATAATGGTCGCACCTGAACGTGAAGTTCCCGGTATTAGGGATAAGACCTGAATCAGACCAATCCAGATCGCATCTTTTACGGTCAGATCTTCAACTTCCTGTGCACGCACCTTAGGTGGATTCTTTTCAATCCAGATAATGATCAGACCACCAACGATCAAGCCAATGGCAATCGCAATATTATTGAATAGCAGCTCTTTTACGGTTTGCCCTAGGGTCAGGCCAATCAGCACAATGGGAATAGAGGCCAGAATCAAGCCAATCCCTAAACGGCGTCCTTGCGGTTCACCACTTACGATCCCGGTTGCTGCACCCCAAAGCCGTGCCCAATATTCATAAATAACCGCGGCAATTGCCCCCATCTGAATTGCGACGACAAAAACATCGCTTTTTTCTTTGGTCCAGAAATTCATTAATTCTGAAGCCAAAATCAGATGCCCAGTACTGGAAATAGGCAAAAACTCGGTAATACCTTCAACAATACCCATAATTGCTGCTTTCAGCAGCAGTAAAAGATCCATGCTTAATCCTGATTAATTATGCTTTGCCTTGTTCTGGAATTTTTTTCCATGCGTTATCACGTAAATATACCGGAAGTGCCAATTCTGCACTGACCCAATTTTCTGTTTTCGCTGCTGCACGCGCAATCACAGCAATATCCTGCGCTGTTGCACTGACATTTTTATATTCAGATGCTGTTTCTTGAACTAGATTGGCACCTGAACCCACCACAGTAAATTTGACTGCCTCGGCACCTTGTTCATAACTCAAAAGCTGTTCTTCATCAACAGCCTGCATAATCCCTTGAGCATCTAACTGATAACTGGCCACGTAGACTTCATTCATCCGTGCATCCAGTACTGCAGTTACTGCAGTTAAACCATGCAAACGATATGCCGCTTGTGCCAAAGCTTGTAAAGTCGATACCGGAATTACAGGCAGATCATTTGACCAAGCCAAAGCTTGGGTCACAGCCGCATTGATACGAACACCACTAAACGATCCCGGGCCACGGCTAAAGGCAATCGCTGTCAAATCAGACACAGCCCAGCCCAGATCATTGAGGCCTTGTTCAATCATTGGAAGAATGGTTTGCGTTTGTGCCTTGGCGCGCGCATCAAGCTGAAAAAATAGTTCTTGAGTATCATCGATCACAGAGACGGAACACTGCTCATTGGCAGTCTCCAATGCCAGCACTTTCATGCACAACCTTAATTCAGAGAATATAAAAAACGTCGAATATAATACTCCACTCATATCTTCTAGGCGAGATTTTCCCAAGCCAGATACAAAAATGCTTAGAAAATTCTAGGCTTAACTGACGACATTATTCAGATAACAGCCTAAAGCTGTACCTCTTCCAGGTCCTGAAATTTCTGGAAATGCTCAGCATAGTGCATGGCACTCATTTTCAGTTTCTGAATACTGGCTTCATCTAAAGTTTTCACGACTTTGCCTGGTGAGCCCATTACCACCGAATTATCAGGAATCACCTTCCCTTCTGGAATCAGAGCATTGGCACCAATAATACAATTCTTGCCAATCACGGCATGATTCAAGATCACTGCCTGAATTCCAATCAGGCTATTATCGCCAATGGTACAGCCATGCAGCATGGCTTGATGACCAATGGTCACATAATTTCCGATGTTCATTTCAATCCCAGCATCGGTATGTAGCACCGCATTTTCCTGAACATTGGTGAAGTCACCTAAACGGATTTTACTGTTATCGGCACGAATAACGGCGCCAAACCAGACACTCACCTGCTTACCTAATTCAACCTGTCCAATGACCGTCGCTGTAGGTGCCACCCAACCATCCCATGGCTGATGCGTTACTTTTGGTGAATGTCCCTGAAATTGATATAACATGGCTGAAATCCTGTTCAACGGTTAAAAAATTTTGAGCGTTTAAACGCAGGTGAATTAAGTAAAAATGGCCAGTCTTTTTTATAGTCAAGCCCGTACTGAAATAATGAAATTAGCATACGTGCGGTCAGTCCCCAGACAATCTCATTTTCCACCCGCATACTTGGGAAATATAGGGACTGCTGGGCAAAACGTACTTCATAAGGCATCGGCTGGGCTTCCAGCAAGTGCTGCAAAGAAGCAAAGAAAATCCGGTCAATTTCTGTCGGTTGTGGAATGAGTTGAATCGTAGGAGGAATTAAACCCACCACAGGTTTGACCAGCATTCCGTTACGAGCCTTTTGCATCGGAAGATCCCCGATCAGATGCACATCAAATGGATTAAGTGCCGTTTCCTCATACGCCTCTCTCAAAGCCACTACAATATTACTGGTATCTTGCGGGTCGCGTTTACCCCCTGGAAAAGAGACTTCCCCTGCATGATTATTCATATAAGCTGAACGGCGTGTCAGCAAAACTTTGGGATCAGCTTCATCTGTGATCGCAATTAATACAGCAGCCTGTGCAGTTTGAATCCGTTTGGAAAATCGTAAATGTTTCTGCAAGCGTTGTATTACTCCCAGCTCATCCATTCATTCAGCTCCCTATGCGACTATAATTTCATCATAGCTGATTTTTGATTTGGCGGGATAGAAATGATGCCAAATTTTGATTTTTCAGTTATCCTGACCTTACTGTTATCATTGATGATGAATATGAACTTCTGTGTGAACTGTGGACATAAAACAACAGAGAAAATTCCTTTAGGCGATCAGAAGGTTCGCAAGGTTTGTACTACATGCGGATATATTCATTACATTAATCCAAAAGTGATTTGCGGTGCATTGGTGCTCTGGGAAGATAAAGTCCTGCTCTGCCGCCGTGCAATTGAACCACGTTATGGACTGTGGACTTTACCTGCCGGTTATATGGAACTGTTTGAAACCATGGAACAGGGCGCAGCACGTGAAACCCGTGAAGAAGCCGAAGCTGAAGTAGATATTGAACAGCTGTACTGCATGTACAATATTCCGCGGATTGGCCAGATTTATGTCCTGTTTAAATCTCAACTGATTGATGGAAAATTTGGTGCAGGTGAAGAAACCATTGAAGCACGTTTATTTGATGAAGATGAAATTCCCTGGAGTGAACTGGCTTTCCCGAGTGTAGAACATACACTCCGTCATTATTTTGAAGACCGTAAAACCAATAACTTCCCGATGCATCTTGAGACCTTGGGAACTCGTTTGGATCACACAGGTTAAAATGTCTTTTTATAAAAAAGCCCATCATTTGATGGGCTTTTTTCATTATTTGGTTTTGATGCTATAACAATCCGCTAATTTAAATGAAACACTTCCGCCACTTAGCTTGGCCAGATTGGTCTCTTCTGTCGTTTCATCAGTATTATTGTTGTTATAGACTTTCTGGAAGCTGGCATAAGTATTTGCCCAGCCTACACTTTCTCCAGCTGAGTTGGTAAAGCCCACACGACTGGTTCCATTCAATACATTAGATAAATTGAGTAATGCCCCACCAATCACAATCTTATCATCTGTATTGGTTGAAGCCTGAATAGTGGAGTTCATACCTACCAAGGCACCATTTAATGAACCAAATACAGGATCAGCGAAGACCAGTCGCATAGATACTGTTTTTTCATCTATAAATGCACGGCCTAAGGTACCGAGACGATATTGTTGAACGCCGTTATTGTCTTTAAGTCCAGCCGGTAAGATATCTCCCTGGCAACCATTAATGCTATCAGTTGCAAGATTGCTCGCGGACTGCATATTGGTACGCACATCACCATTACTATCAATCACAACACCCACTGTAACAGGGCTAATTGAGTTTTCGCTAAATTTAAACTCCATGTTGCCATACATTGGGAAAATATATTCTTCACCTGGCTCTACATTTTCAGCTGTTCTAAAGACTTGACGATCCAGATAGCTGATCGGGAAAATTTTATAAAGATCAATTGAGCCACTATAGTTGTCATCATCGGCATTAAAACGCCATAAGCCAAGACTGGCACGATCAGCATCGCTGAGTTCAGTCTTACCTGTGGCCATCTTATAAAATGCTTCTTTACCGGCAATCACATAATCGCTCAGCAAACGACCTTGGTAAATTTCTAATGGATTGCTGTTGTTAGCCACATTCATTTTATATGGTGCATTTGATGAAAGCATTCTCGTTGCAGGGCTAATCCAACTGGTTTGCGGTACTGCCGTAATTTGCTGTGGTTTGACCTTACGGATCAATTCCGCATTAATGCCACCCAAAGATCCCAGATTATTGGAGCCCAGTTTTAATTGGGTATCGCGCCACTGTAGTCCACTGCCGAAGGTATAACCCTGGCGGTCTGTAATCAGGATAAAATGTCCAAATAAATATTTAGTCGTTTTATCTTTAATGTCACATACAGATTTATTACAACCCGCCAGACCATCAGAACCAGTCAAGTTACTGCTAATAATGCCTGAAGTTGAGAACAGAGAAAATTCCGGTTGATATACTGCTGCGCTGGCAATATTGGCCAATTTTTTTACGACTTCAAAGGCCTGATCATCACTAATTTGGCTAATATCAATAAAAGGTTTAAGGGTTTCTGCCAAATTTGCATCTGTCAGGCTGATATCTTTATTAATTTTGCCCAGATTCTTTCGCATATCCTCTGTGATATACAAGGGCTGTACATCCGTCGGATTATAGATACGACCTTTTTCCAGTGCCAAGGTCTGCCAGATTTTGACCAGTTTCATCGCCACCTGTACGGTTGGATCTGTCTGTTCGATTCTGGCAATATTACGACCAGTAATTCCCTTGGCAATATCAAGTACACTTAGTCGAGGTAATTGACTCGATGTACTGAGGTTCATATATTCAGAAAGCTTCACAGTACCCAATTTGATTTTGGTATCACTAAAACTTTTCAGATAAAATTCAATACTATCTGCTTTTTGACAAGTACCTGACGCCACCCCATCATTTTGGTCAAATAAAGTAATAAAGGTATTTTCTTTATCACCACTACAATTAAAATTAAGACCATCAATTGGATATTCAAGCCCCCATTCCAGACAATTCGTTGCAGTAGCAGAGCATGAACCGTTCGTGGTGGCTTCATCATTTTGTTCTGGTATGACATTCGCACTTTCACCTCCGCATCCGCTGAGGGCGGCAAATAAAGCAGTGAAAGCAAATGGATATAATATTTTATTTTTCATCTTATTCTACTCGAATCGTCCTTATCGAATGGCGACTAGTTTTAGTTGTCCATAATTTGTCAGCATCTTGTCTTCAACATCTATGGCTGAAGCGAGTGGGGTCATTAATACATATTGGCTTTGCGCAGGAATCTGAATAATTCCCTGTATCTTCTCATGTTGAATAATATTGGCTTGTGCTTCCTGATTTTTAAAACCGCCCGCCCCTTCTAAAACACAGCCTCGTTCATCCAGAAATACAACAAATGGCCAGTAATAGGCAGGATTATTCTGACGGGAAGCATAAGACTGAATCTGAATATTTTTAATATCAGATTTTAGCTTCACAATTTCATAATCAAACTCATCTGATTTCAGCGGTGCCCGTGGCCACAGATTAATGGATTTACCTGCACTAATCTCTTTCGCATTCTTAACTTTTTTATCTTTAAAACACTGCTTACCTAAGCTTTCTACAGATTCAGGCTGAGAAATACGGTAGTAGGTTTGGGCCAGTACGACTGGACCAGAATCTACAGCAGGTTGTTGAAACAAGGATTTTATAATCGACTGTCCAACTCCTTTTTCACGCTCAATCGTCTGTACACGTGTTGACCCAATATTTTTATCAACTATCCCTTCAGGCATACTATAGAAACGTTTTTTACCTTCCAGATTAAATTCTTTATTTTCCAGATATTCACTATCCACATATTCCACCCCTTCAACCTGACTGAAACCCTGTTTTTGAACAGGATCAGGTACTGCCTGAATGACAGGTTCAGGGGGTTGAAGCTGTGTCACTGGTGGTAAGTGCTGCGGTAATCTAGACTCAACGTGTTTAGTTGGTTGTACTGGTTGTACTGGTTGTACTGGTTGTACTGGTTGTACTGGTTGTACTGGTTGTACTGGTTGTACTGGTTGTACTGGTTGTACTGGTTGTACTGGTTGTACTGGTTGTACTGGTTGTACTGGTTGTACAACCATATTATTTTTTTGCTCACCTGTTGTCACACTTTTTTCCACCGCCTTTGGCTCGGATTTTTTCAGATCCTGTGCAGTAGATGTAACGGGCGTAGTCAATTTTTTCGGAGTAGTGGCCGCTTGGTTTTTTGTTGTTTCTTTCTGCTCATTATTTTGACGTGGCACAACTAATGGTCGCCCATCGGGCCCAATGATCGTAATAAACTCTCTGGCATTTGTATAAAAAGACCATGGTACCAGACTTAATGCCAGTACCATTTTTATCCCTAAGTTCCCTGTTCTGATCATTTCTTCCTTACCAACGGGTGCGATAGTTCAAACCTAAAATTGTGATCTTGGTATCTGTTTTGACATTCAAGCCTGCATATGGATTCAGTAACAGGTTATTTACCCCGGTCTGGTTCGCTAGGCTACTGGTATTTGCTGGAATATTATCTTTACTGCGTAAGAAACCAATAGATAGATCCAGATCCGTATCTGCGTCAAAACGGTAACCCACTCCTAAACCAAATAGCTGTGCACCATTAATCGGTACCATAGTATTGCGTTTATCTTTTGGAATGGCACTGGTACGTGGTTCATAGCCAGCACGAAGTTTCAGTCGGTCAGTTGCTGAATACTCTACTCCGATCCCGAAGTTCCATGGCGACTCAAACCTAAGCGGTAATGCAAGTGAAGAATCCGTTACATTGGCAGATAACAGTTTGGCAATCTTCAAGGCAGACAGGGTACGGTCGAACTCAAACTTGAATTGGTCCCAAGCAGCATAATCTGTCCAGCCAATATCAAAATTGACTTGTAGATCTGGCATTACCTTATATTTGATCCCCGCCTGGAAGTGAGCTGGATATTCGAAATCCATGGAAACCAGACCTGATTCACTCGAAGGGATATAATTTGGAAAACCAAGAATTGCAGCCAAAATCTGGCCAGTTGGAGAGGTCATCAGACCTTTAATCATTTCCTGTGGCGCTTTGGCATTATCGATATGATATTTACCTTTTAAGCGCATTTTGGCCGCACTCTGGTAAACCATACCAAAACTGAAATCTTCAGTAGGCTCCCATAGAACACCCAGGTTATAGCTTGGACTTAAATTTTGTTCTAATGAAAGTTGCATTTGGCCAAATTTACCAAATGGGTTCATTCCTTCATCAGCATTACAGATCCCGAGCAACAAGATGTCAGTAATGATGTCAGAATTTTCTTTAAATGGTGTACATACGACTTCATCAATCATACGCAACATGCCAATCAGCTCATTGGGAAAACGTAAATCTGTTTTCATGGCAATGGCTTGATAAGACATCCCGATTGAAGCACCAATCGAAAGCTGGTCGTTGACTTCATAACCAATTGATGGAGATAAATATGTAATCCGCTCCAGAGCAACCTGTTGTCCCATAAAATTGGCAGGATTACCATCTTCATGACCAAAACCTGCAACTAGCGGTGCATAAACGGCAGTTGCATAAGTTGCTTTAGAGCCTGGTGGTTTATAAGAGACCCCCATGGTAGGTGCTGCCATCGGGAGGCCTTCACCCAAATCCACCATTTTTTTCAAAATTGGTACGTAGAGACTGACATACTCTACATCACCCTTCACTGGGCCCTTAAAATCTGTACATAAATCAGAAGACACTTCAGGTCCATCATTACAGACCATTGGATCATCTGAATAACCAAAAACGTTATATCCAGCAGGAACCGTAAATTCACGCTGAATATCAAAGTTCGCAACAATAATTTGCTGTTCGGTTTGTAAGCCTTCAATTTTAGCCAATGCAGCCGGGTTAAAGTGAATTGCATTCACTCCTGGCGGATCTGCAGTAACTGCGTTCCCCATAGACAATGCACGCAGGTCAACAGAAAGGTTGGTCCCTAATTGTGCAAAGGTATAACTTGAACAGCCCGCAAGAATAATTCCTGTTAATAACGGGCTAAGTCGAATGTTTTTCATACGACACCCCTATTAACTGAATTTCTTACCGAAACCTAAAATATCAAGTGGGAATGAAAGTCCCAGTGAAACATCTGGTGCATCTTCGGTCAGCCCTAATCCGACCGTACCATTTACAATGGTTTCTGGGGATACACGCACCCCTAAAGAAATCGCAAAAGTAGAACTAGTCTGATCAGCGGCTGAATAGCTTTCACCCGTGTGATACTTAAATTCTGCACCAGTATTAAAGCTTTGCTGATAAGACATGGTCATGGAAACGTCATAGTTAAATGAATAAGCAAAACCGAAAGCGAAACCACCACTAATTCCTGGTTCAAATTCTTCAATAATGCGTGTACCACGACGCTGATCTAAGCCAGATTCCTTAAACCCATAATTTGCAGAAACAGAGGCAAATAGTACCACTGGATCAATATATTTACGTGTACTCGCCCCCACACCGGCTGAGTAATATCCCTTGCCTGCAGCCAGATCTTTTGCTGCATTAATTTCATATGGGCTATCACCTGTTTTAGTCGATAAATTAGCAAATAAAATAAGTGGTAAACGACCTGCTTTTAAAGGGAATGGCTCCCAACGTGCACCTAAACTAATATCCCCTAATCCTGCTGTAGAGGTATCTTTTAATAGATCTGTTTTAGCGACTAAAGGTAAAGAAGCTGTTAAGGTCAGGTTATCTTTCACCCCATACTGAAAAGTGAAAGTATTGGTCAGGCTATGTGTTGCATTTTCCTGAACACGGAGTTGATACAACTGGCCCTGTGCCATTTCCATATCGAGTTGTGTATCTCGATAATAGGTATAATCGATATCATAATAGGATGAAATCTCACCTTGTTTAATAAGTGAGTATTGACGCTCATTTGAAGTAAATACTTCTTCTAGACTCGCTTCCTGAGTAGCATCTCCTTCTTTTTTCTGTAAGGCTTGAGATGCATCTACTGCTTGAGTGGCTGGAGCTTCAACAGGTGCAGCTGTTTCAACAACAGCTTCTTCCTGAACTGTTTCATATCCTCCCAGTTCAGGCTCTGCTACAGCTTCCTCCTGAACTGTTTCATACCCCCCAAGTTCAGGTTCTTCTACAGCCTGAGTTGCTGCTGGTTCAGGCTGAATATCAACGGATGCGGCAGTCTCGACTACTTCTTCCTCAACCGTTTCATACTCACCCAGTTCAGGCTCATCCGCAGCCCATGCCACTCCCATGACCATCTGAATGCTGAGCGCCAAGAATGTCTTGTTCATCCATTTACTGTTCATATCCATTTCACCATTTTTAATTTTTCTATAGCCATCTTTTCGTTTTATTTATTCTTGTAATAAAGTCTGAGAAAATTATATTGATATTCCCCAAATTTTTCTGAATCTACATTACGGTTACGATCCATACGGATAGTCGATGCTTTATCGGCAATTTTATCCATATAGAACTGTGGATACTGCATATCAACTAAAGCATAACGGTTAATGGTTGCATCTTCGACATGACGCATATCCGACTCTTTTAATGCCAAAAAGTTTTTTCGATATTGTTCAGGGACATTAATTAAATATAAAGTATTGTTTTCCCAAATTTCCTTAAATCGCTGTTCATCAAAACTGATATTACCTAGCGCAGGATCTGCAACATACACCCGTCCATTTTTATAAGCTTTGTACACGACAAAATGTTTAAATCCTGCATAGGAAATAGGAACAATGGCGGGTTGCCCCTGTTTAACCAGATCTTCAAATTCTCCGCGATAGCCGCCACTTTCCAGACCTAAGGCAGCAACAAAACGCTTCATATCAAGAAGGGAAAAGCTACGACGTTCGATGATTTTATCCGTTTCACCAAATTTCATTAGGCCATTCATGACTTGCTGCTCATCCAGCCGAGTACCTACATAGCCATTTAATAAAGTCGTAAGTGCTGCTGAACCACAACTATAATCATAAGCCTGACGCACAATCCCCTGAAACTGGTCTAACAGTGCAGGTTTGACTTCCACATGTTCGCGGTGCATACGTACGAAAGAATCATTTCTTGAATCAAGAACTTCAGTATAGTGAACAGCGCCTGGAGGCTGTTTTTTAATATCCAGAGCTTCTTTGGCAGCGTAATACATCAATGCCGAGCCCAACGCAATCTCTAACATATTCTTTTACTTTTCTTATCATTGGCATGATGTGCCTAATTTTTCTTTTTATAGAGTATTCTACTCTACTTCCCTGTAACTAGAAAGATACCTTCTTTTTCAAAAAAATACAGTCTTTTTTTATTTTTTTAGATAGATGTTGTAGTCATAAAAAAAAGCGCGTGTAAACACGCGCTTTTTTAAGGTAAAAATTAGTGACCAGAAATGGTAATAATTGCACCTTTTGCATATTGGCCAGGTGCCGGGCTAAAGTAAGTTTGCAGACCTTGAATTTCCATATCACCAATTGATGCTGCATTTTGGCTACCTAGGTGAATACCTTTCACATAGTTATCATGTGCACCACTTGTACTCGTAATACGAATGAAACCATCGTTTGCACTTGATTCGCCAAATACACTGATGCTTTGGTTCAATGTCAAATCTTTAGAGTTAGCATCTGTCAACTTAATGCTTTCAATGAAGATTTCACCTGGGCCTGAGGTGGTTACACCTGCAGCAACTTGTCCACCAGTCGTTGAATTATCAAGAATACCCAAATCTGTAATTGTTAAGCCGCCAATCATTGTTGCATTCAACTTAATCATTGCACCCTGTGGAGCAGCACCTAATTGAATATTGGCAGACATTGGACCTGTTTTAAGTGATAGGCCAGATAAAATCGCATTTTCCTTACCAGCACCACCACGGCGAATACTAGTAGCTGAAGCTAAACCACTTTCATAATCTGTAAGAGATGAAGCTGATCCCACAACCCCAATTTCACCGATGTTAATATCTAAACCAGATACTTCAGCGGCAATGTTGATGAACGGGTTACCAGCACCAGCATCTGAGTCAATGGTTAAATCTGCAAGGTTACGTGAAGCTAGTAAATACGCACCATTGTTATCGTAGTTTGCACCAATCACGATACCATTAGCTGTTGTTTTACCTTTACCATTCGCTTTGATATAGATCGCACCTGCTTCACCAGTACCCCCCACAATACCCTTAGCAGCCGTTCCAGGGCGAACAATATTTCCTTCGCCATCATAAATTGCAATAACGCCCGCTGTTGCAGTAGAGTCCTCAGCTAAACCATCATTATCATGGATAAATAGTTTTTCAATTTCAATTTTTGAAATACCGATACCGATTTTCAAACCGTCCTGACCTGTAGTCGCGCTTAGAGATGCATCGTCCAGTGATTGCATCGCCATTGCGTTTGCACTAAAAGCAACTGAAGCAGCTAAAGCCAATTTTGTGAATTTTTTCATTGTTTACTCTCCCAAGAGTACTATTTTTTTTGGTTGTGAATCACTCAGTGCTGACGTTGTGTTTTTTATTTTCTGACAACGCAAAGCATCTTTCCTTGAGTAATTTTGCTCGCCCACTTAAATTAACGTCGAGTCATATTTTGATCAACTGTTGTTGGTCGCAATATTGAGCTTACCGACAAACGGTATTTGATGATTTAGAAATATTTTTTCCTATTCTTGATATAAAATACCGGGTCATATCGGAATATGCGCTACTGAATGAACGAAGCTCCTTACCATTGTCCTTTAAGTTTTGCATCTCTTCAGCTTAAAGATCTATTGCATGCATTAAGCCCCTTAGATCACCTGATATATTTAAATAATAATGGGCAGCCTTTTATTGCCTGCTGTGCACAGAAATATTTTATGGTGCAAGATGGACAACCTCAGTCATTTAAGAGAGTGGATATCGAACAATATCAGGCTAATATAGCTAAACTCATCTTAGAGCTTGAGCAAACTCCAGATATTCAAGCGAATGAATTTTCTGGGGGTTATGTTGGGTTTATTGGCTATGATTACGCTGCTCAACAGCACATCCAATACCCGGAGCGAGCTCAACCTGGCTTATTTATCGGTCAATTTGATTCTTATATCAAGTTCGAAGCTGATCAATGGGTATTTTATAGTCATGATCCGCAAGCAGCAGATATTTTCAATCATCTTCAAAATCTATTAAATCAAGCCTCCATAGCGCCTAAGTTTCAATTAAAAACCCTTTGCAGCCCACGTTGGGACAAATCTCGCTATGCACAGACATTCCAGGATATTCAGGATTATATTCTAGCCGGTGATTGTTACCAGATTAACTTGACCCAGGAATTTACAGCACTGGCTGAAGGTTCATTATTAGAAACTGCACATGCTTTCTGGACATTAACCAATGCGCCATATGCGGGCTATCTTCGTATTGGTGATTTTGAATTATTGAGCTGTTCACCTGAACTGTTTATTGATTTTGAAGCACATCGAAAAATTGTCACCAAACCGATTAAAGGTACCATGCCACGTTTTGCCGATCCGGTGCTTGATGAACAATCCAAACAACGCTTAAAAGACTCAAAGAAGGATCAGGCTGAAAATGTCATGATTGTAGATTTACTACGCAATGACCTCAGTGTTTATGCAGAAACAGGTTCAGTCAAGACACCTAAACTATTCAATATTGAATCATTTAATCAGGTACATCATATGGTTAGCGAAGTCGAAGCGACCTTAAAAGAAGGTGTACATCCTTTTGAGGTATTGCTGTATGCACTTCCAGGTGGATCAATTACCGGTGCACCAAAGATTCGTGCCATGCAAATTATTGAAGAGTTAGAAGGTGCTCCACGTGGAGCGTATTGTGGTTCATTAGGTTATTTTAATTTTGATGGAACAGGAAGCTGGAATATTCTGATTCGCTCGATTCAGAAATATCAAGATGAGGTTTCACTTTGGGCTGGTGGCGGAATTACGATTTCTTCTGACTGTGATGCAGAATATCAGGAGTGTTTTGATAAAGTCGAGGCCATGCTGGATTTACTCAATACCTGGTATAAACCCGAATAAATAAAAAGCGGCTCAACCGAGTCGCATTTTTAATCCCTCCTAACCTCCCTTTAAAAAGGGAGGAATAGAGTTGTTCTTTATTAAATAGGAGGTTGGGGATTACGCCAAAATATCGGTTTTCAATGTATCCACTAAACGCTGATTTTGCTCATCTGTACCAATGGTAATACGTAAAAATTGATTGATACGAGGTTTATTAAAATAACGTACGATAATGCCGCGTTCCCGTAATTCAGCTGCTAACTCACCTGCATCTTTTGATGGTAGTGAAGCAAAAATAAAGTTCGCACTTGATGGCAAGACTTTGAAACCGAGCTCATTCAACTGATTAACCAGTTTTTCACGACTGGCAATCACTTTAGCATTTTGTGCTTCAAAGTATTCCTGATCTTCGAATGAAGCCACTGCAGCCGCAATCGCAAAACGATCCATTGGATAAGAGTTAAAGCTGTTTTTTACCGCTTCAAGCGCCGCAATCAGATGAGGTTGCGCAATCGCGAAACCAACACGTAGGCCAGCTAAAGAGCGGGATTTTGAAGTCGTTTGGCATACGACTAGATTCTCATATTTCTCAATCAAACTTACTGCTGATTCAGCGCCAAAATCTACATAGGCTTCATCAATGACGACTACTGAATCTGGATTCGCCTGCAGAATTTCTTCAATAGCAGACAAACTAAGCGCAATACTGGTTGGCGCATTCGGATTGGTGATAATAATGCCGCCATTTGGCTGTTTATAATCATCTACCACAATTTCAAAATTTTCATTGAGTGGCAAGATTTTGGTTTTGACACCAAAGAACTGGCTATAAACCGGATAGAAGCTATAGGTAATATCTGGATAAAGCAGTGGCTGTTCCTGAATAAAGAAGGCTTTAAAAATATGTGCCAAGACTTCATCAGAACCATTGCCTACAAAGACATTTTCAACAGTAACATTTTGCTGTTTAGCTATGGCATATTTTAATTCAGATGCATCTGGATCTGGATAAAGACGTAAAACATCTGCGCCATTGGCTAAAACTTTTTGCACCGCTTCCACGACTTTCGGTGATGGTGGATATGGATTTTCATTGGTATTTAATTTTAAAAGGTTTTGAATTTTGGGCTGTTCGCCTGGAACGTAAGGCTCTAGCTCACGGACTTCAGGGCTCCAAAAACGCATTTGCTCTATGGTGATATTCGACATTTTCTATTCTCAAATTCCCTCTCCTTTTAGGAGAAGGTTAGGGAGAGGTTAAATAATTCCCCTTACCTAACCTCTCCCGAAGGGAGAGAAATATCTTTTATTCAATATAAGTATTTAATTACTGATAGCGATAACGTGCTGAGCGTGCATGCGCATCCAGATTTTCCTGCTGTGCCAGAACATCTGCAGTTTTCGCAAGGGTTTTCACACCATCTTCAGAACACATAATCAGGCTTGAACGTTTCTGGAAATCATACACACCCAATGGTGATGAGAAACGTGCTGTACCAGATGTTGGTAATACATGGTTTGGACCTGCACAATAGTCACCAATCGCTTCAGGCGTATAACGTCCCATGAAGATCGCACCGGCATGACGGATCTCTTCAGCCATTTGCTGTGCTTCATCCAGACACAGCATTAAATGTTCAGGTGCCACCTGGTTAATTAGCTCAATACCTTCAGCATGGTCTTTCACAAGAACTAGTGCACCACGATTGGCAATTGAAGTGCGGGCAATTTCTGCTTTTGGTAGAGCTAGCAAATGCTCTTCAATTGCTTGTTCTACTTCATTGAGAAGCTGTTCATCAGGCGTAATAAATACAGCTTGAGCAACAGTGTCATGCTCAGCTTGAGATAACAAATCCATCGCTAGCCATTTGGCATTGTTCTGCCCTTCTGCATAAACCAGAATTTCTGAAGGACCAGCAATCATGTCGATACCGACCTGACCAAATACGGCACGTTTTGCCGCGGCCACAAAACGGTTACCCGGACCAGTGATTTTATCTACACGTGGAATGGTTTCTGTACCATAGGCCAATGCCGCAACCGCTTGTGCGCCACCAATGGTAAATACACGGTGTACGCCAGCCAGATAGGCAGCAGCCAAGACCAATGGATTCAGTTCACCATTTGGAGCAGGCACCACCATAACAATTTCACCTACACCTGCCACATGTGCAGGAACAGCATTCATTAACACTGAAGATGGATATGAAGCCAAGCCACCTGGTACATAGATCCCTACGCGATCCAATGGCGTCACTTTCTGACCCAAGGTATTACCTAGAGCATCGACATACGTCCAACCATCCTGTTTTTGTGCCTGATGGAATTCGCGAATACGGTTTGCAGCCAATTCTAAGGCTTCACGCACTTCAGTCGTTAAGCCTTCGAAAGCTGCTTTAAGTTGCTCTTGAGTCAGTTCTAAATCTGAAAATTGATGCGCTGGATGTCGATCGAACTGCTGAGTCAATTTAAGAACATGAGCATCACCATGCTGACGTACGTCAGCAATAATTTGGTCTACAGTTTTTAAAAGTTCAGGATCATTCACGGTTTCAAAAGCCAACAAGTCAGCAAACGCTTGCTTGAAGTTTTGATCTTGTGTCGATAAACGTCGCATCAATTTACCCATAAGGTTTGAATTCGAAGGCTTTAGTTTACCTGTTTTCAAAGACTTTGTCGGTAGCTAGAACAGACTTGTGCTATGAGTTTTATTGGAAATAGCTTTTGATAAAATTGATGAAAGCATTGAGCTTCTTATATTTATAATCAGCAATAAAAAACCGCCCAAAGTGGACGGTCTTTAATACAGCGTAAATTTAAGCTTTTTTCGCCTGTTCGCGTGCTTCAACCGCTTGTTCAAGCTGGGCAAGAATTGGATTCAGCAATGCTTGCTTACGTTTAAAGCTGGCTTTGTTCACAATCAGACGTGAAGAGACTTTGCAGATTTCTTCAAGTGGCTCAAGACCATTGGCACGCAGTGTATTGCCTGTATCGACCACGTCAACAATGTAATCACCTAAACCCACCAATGGTGCAAGTTCCATTGAACCATAAAGCTTGATCACATCAACCTGTTCACCGAGGCTCGCGTAGTATTGACGGGTCAGATTCACGTATTTAGTCGCAATTTTTAAACGGCCTTTCGGACGCTCCATGCCGACTTTACCTGCTGTCATCAATTTGCAGTTGGCAATTTTAAGATCTAATGGTTCATAGACATTTTGCGCGCCATGTTCCATCAACACATCTTTACCTGCTACACCGATATCTGCCGCACCATTCTCAACATAAGTCGGCACATCAGAGGCACGTAAAATCAGGATACGCACCTGTTTATGCGTGGTTGGAAAAATCAGCTTACGTGATTTATCCGGATCTTCCAGCAGGTTAATCCCTGCTGTTTCAAGCAGAGGTAAAGTTTCTTTTAAGATACGGCCCTTGCTTAATGCTAACGTTAAACCATGATCAAAATTGCCCATTACGTCAAAGTTTGGATCATCGTTTCTCATATCACTCATTAACTTACTCGCTTAATTTGGGCACCTAAACCTTGTAACTTTGCTTCGACATCTTCATAACCGCGGTCAATATGATAAATACGGTCAATCAATGTTTCTCCTTCGGCTGCAAGTGCTGCAAGAACTAAAGAGAATGAAGCACGTAAATCTGTTGCCATCACAGGTGCTGCAGAAAGTTTTTCTACACCCGTTACGACAGCATCATTACCTTCGACCTGAATATTGGCTCCCATACGGGCCAATTCAGGAACATGCATAAAACGGTTTTCAAAAATCGTTTCAGAAATTGTGGCAAATCCACGGCCAATGGCATTGACTGCCATTAACTGGGCTTGCATATCTGTTGGGAAATCTGGATGTGGCAAGGTACGGAAGCTCACTGCTTTCGGACGTTTACCCATCATATCCAGTTCAATCCAGTCATCACCACGAGTGACTTCTGCGCCCATTTCCTCAAACTTATCCAGTACAGCTTCCATTAAAGCCGGATCTGTATGCGTGGTTTTAACACGTCCACCAGTAATGGCTGCAGCAGCCAAGTAAGAACCGGTTTCAATACGGTCGGCAACCACTGCATATTCACAGCCATGCAGGCTTTCTACACCGGTTACCACTAGCGTATCGGTATCCAAACCTTCAATCTTCGCACCCATCTTGATCAGCATTTGGGCAAGATCGGTAATTTCAGGTTCGCGCGCCGCATTACGAATCGTAGTCACACCATCCGCCAATACTGCAGCCATCAGAATATTTTCAGTACCACCCACAGTCACCATATCAAAGACAACTTCACCGCCTTTCAGACGACCATCGACTTTAGCATGGACATAGCCGGCCTCAACCTCAATCTCGGCACCTAAAGCTTCTAGTGCTTTCAAATGCTGATCGACTGGACGAGAACCAATCGCACATCCACCTGGCAGGGATACTTTTGCACTACCGTAGCGCGCCAATAGAGGACCAAGCACCAAAATAGAAGCACGCATGGTTTTTACGAGTTCATAAGGTGCAAACTGGTTATCCAAAGTAGAGGTATCTGCAATAACTGTATCGCCTTCATAACTAATCGTGATCCCAAGACCTGCGATCAGCTTTACCAAGGTATTTACATCTTTTAGATTTGGAACATTTTTAAGTGTGATTGGCGTATCAGCAAGAATCATTGCTGCTAATAATGGAAGCGCTGCATTTTTTGCACCAGAAATACGCACTTCACCGTCGAGCTTAATACCGCCCTGAATTAAGAATTTATCCATTAATTGATTAAGCTCCAAATAAGCTTGCTTTACGCCATTCTTCTTTGGTCAATGCACGAATGGTTACAGCATGCACTGCACCACTGGCAATATGGGAATTGAGAGGAGCATAAACAGCTTGTTGACGTGCAACCGGACGTTTACCTTCAAACTGATCATCCACAATACGGAGATCGAATTTTCCGCCCTGACCACTCACAGCAACATCCGCCTCAGGAAAAGCGGCTTTTAAAATTTCAGCGAGCTGTTCATTATTCATCACAAGACCTCTTATAGGACTAAGGGTGTAAAACGAGTCATTTTACTATAAATGTAAAAAATAATTCATTAGTCACATACATTATATATATAAAAAAAGAGGCTTTTAAAAACCTCTTTTTCCCCATTTGGTCGCTTAAATGGCTAAACTCTGATGATTCAGCTGCATTTCGCGATATCGGTCAATCTGTTTTTTTAATTTTTCCGTCAAAATTTTAATCGAGGTATACATGTCATCAGCATTGGCATGGGCAAAAAACTCAATACCCGGTAAACGGACAATCGCTTCTGCGATATGGTTACTACTGCCTCTTTTTGAGCGCTTATCAATCTGATGATCTTTGGAAAGCTTAACCTGCATGCTGTTCACCTGATCCAGATGTTTGGTCATCTGTGAAAATTTCGTTTTTATAGTTTCTTCAATCGCTGGCGTAATTGATAAATGATGTCCACGAATTGTTATTTGCATAGTTCTATCCCTCACCTTCGTTAGGATCAGAAGAGTCACAGTTAAAAATGAAAAGAATACAATAACTTGCTCAAGCAAAATCGTGATTTAAAGCATTTATTCAGATCATTTTTACCATGCCTCAAAAGAAAAAAAGATTCATTACGATGTCATAATGAATCTCTAGAATAATCAAATTTCAAAAACTAGATCAAGACTTTTCGCTCAGAAGAGGAAGGAATATGTAACGATTCACGATATTTCGCGACCGTACGTCGTGCCACATCAATCCCCTCTTCTTTCAAAAGATTGGCAATTGCATTGTCAGATAAAGGCTTACGTGCATTTTCTTCAGCAATCATTTTCTTAATTTTGGCACGGATTGCAGTAGATGAAGCCTCACCACCCGAAGTCGTTCCCACATGACTCGAGAAGAAGTATTTCAGTTCGAATAATCCACGTGGGGTCAGCATATATTTGTTAGTCGTTACACGAGATACAGTTGATTCATGTAGTTCCACTTCTTCAGCAATATCACGTAAAACCAGAGGCTTCATACCTTCAGGGCCAATTTCTAAAAAACTTTTCTGATGTTCAACAATACAGGTGGCTACTTTCAATAAAGTTTTATGACGTTCATCAATGCTTTTAATAAAGTTTTTTGCTTCCAACATCTGATTACGAAGATATTGATTATCTTCGCTTTGATCAGCACGACGAATCATATTGGTATAAAAAGAATTTAGTCTTAACTTTGGCATCACATCAGGATTTAACGTCACCTGCCAGCAGTCATTCTTTTTCATTACCACGACATCCGGGATCTGATAATCAGATTCCTTACTTTCAAACTCCAGTCCAGGATATGGCTTAAGAGTTTTCAGCAAATCAACTGCACAGCGTAATTGTTCCTGATTTAAGCCAGTTTGCTTAATGAGTTTTGGTAATTCATTGGTAATCAGCAGCTCATAATGTTGCAGCAATTTAACCGCATCATTACGACAAGGGGTATTAACTGGCAGGCTATCCAACTGAATCAATAAACACTCAGCTAGGTTTCTGGAACCCACCCCAATCGGATCAAGACGCTGAATATGCTTGAGAACAACGAGTACTTCATCCTCTTCGATTTCTTCCTCATAATCCATGGAAGATAAAAGATGCTGTACTGATGCAGTAATTTCAGAAATTTCTGCATCCAGAAAACCCTTTTCATCTAGAGAATCAATAATGCAGTATGCAATCAGCTGATCAATGCGAGAAAAGTGCAGCAGATTAATCTGCTCGAGCATATATTCTTGTAAGCTTTGCTGGCTTTGACGGTTATCTTCACGCTCTTCGAACTCTGCCGCACCCAGACTTGTAGGTTGATGGGTATAGACATCATCCCAGTCGGTATCTACAGGTAGATCGTCCGGAAGATGGTCTGCATTAAGTTCATTAGTTAAATCCTTTTGACTCGCATCAACAGTAGAAAGACTTTCAACACTGATTTGCTCTTCAACTTTTTCTAACAAAGGATTACTATCAAGTTGTAGCTGGATTTCTTGCTCTAATTCCAGACTGGATAATTGTAATAAGCGGATTGCTTGTTGTAACTGTGGAGTTAATGACAGCGAGTTGGCAATTCGTAATCCCACTGATAGTTTCATATGACCCCCTAATAAAAATCTCGTTTTATAAGCAATTTTCATGCCGTTTTAACTTTTATAACATAGTTTGATAAAAAAACACACAAAACTATAATGATTTCATGAACTTTAACGTCATTCTTATATAATTTTTTAAGCATTATTAATCACTTATTTTTATTAAACAGTAATTAATCTATTTGTAAATTAATATAATTTGACTTAATTTTTTAAACCCCACGCATAAAAAAAGCCCCCTGCATGAGCAGAGGGCTTTTGGAATAATGAGCTGGCGATGACTTACTCTCACATGGGAGACCCCACACTACCATCAGCGCTAAGAGGTTTCACTTCTGAGTTCGGGAAGGGATCAGGTGGTTCACTCTTGC